>CAZGYS010000275.1:0-8243 GCA_964530305.1 uncultured Leptospiraceae bacterium | reverse complement strand
CGATCATGGGTGGCGCGCCCACCGCGCCGCCCGCCGTCGGCACGCCGCAGGCCGTCAGACTCCATAAAATCGCCGCGGCGAAACCCAATACAGTGAAGCAACGCGCGAACCGGGGCATGGAAAATTGAATCGATGCGCCTCAGTCGAAAAGCGAGCGCAACAGACCGAAGCGCCGCCCCTTGATGATGGCCTCGGACTTACTGTGCACGTCAAGCTTACGATACACTCGTTCGATATGGCGGCGAACCGTATGAGGGCTGATGTCCAGCTCGTCGGCGATGTCGGAATAGGTATATCCCAGCGCCACCAGGTGCAGGACTTCGCTTTCGCGCGCGCTCAAGGGCGATTCCACGTTCTCCGTCTCGGCGAACATGCCGGCCATGCGGCGCGCCACGCGCGGGGTCAGGGACGAGCCGCCCATCATGACCACCTGGAACTCCAGCAGGAGCAACTCCGAGGGCGTGTCTTTCAACAGGTAGCCGTCGGCGCCGGCGCGGATGGCGCGAATGATGTTTTCCTCGTCCTCGAAGACGGTAAAGACCAGGGTCTTGATGGTCGGAATTTTAGAGCGCAGATAGCTGATGCATTCGCTGCCGTGGAGATCCGGCAGACTCAAGTCCACGATGACCAGATCGGGCGGAGACGCCTCGATTTCCCGGAGGCCTTCCTTGCCGGTGTTGTAGGCCCCTTGAAATCGGAAGCCCGCGGCCGACTCGATGGTCTCCTGGATGTGGGCGGCCACGTCGAGATCGTCCTCGATCATGGCGATTCGAATCAATTCGGTATTTTTCGCGGTCATGGTTGTCTGGCCCGAAACGGGCGAATTCGCTGAACCTTTTTCCATGGCTCGCATGGTAACACCCAAGCGGCAAGCAGTAAATGGGGCAAATCACCCCTGGCCGAGCGCCTCCGTCCGGACCGGAACCCCGTATGCCCGGGGCCGGAATCCTGCATGCCCGAGGCGATTTTTCAAAATTTTCCTCAATGTTTTCTCGCGTCCGCTCCCTCGGATGAAGAAATTGACCCATGGCTGAAAAGAAACGCTGCCAATGGGTGTCGGCCAATCCATTGTACATCGAATACCACGATGAGGAATGGGGCGTGCCCATTCGCGATGATCGCCTCTTGTTTGAATTCCTGATCCTGGAAGGGGCCCAGGCCGGCCTGAGCTGGCTGACGATTCTCCAGAAGCGTGAGGGCTATCGCAAGGCCTTCGCGAACTTCGAGCCCGAGAAAGTGGCCCGCTTCAATGAGCGCAAGATTCAATCGCTCTTGAAGAACGAAGGCATCGTCCGCAACCAGGCCAAGATTCGCGCTACGGTGAGCAACGCTCGCCTCTATCTGGATCTGCTGGAGGAGCATGGGTCCTTTTACGAATACAGCATGGCATTCATGGGCGGCAAACCCCTGATCAACAAGTGGAAAACCATGGGGGACGTGCCCGCCACCACGCCCGAGTCCGACGCTTTCAGCAAGGATCTGAAAAAGCGCGGTTTCAAGTTCGTCGGCTCCACCATCATGTATGCGCACATGCAGGCCGCCGGAATGGTAAACGATCACACCACGGATTGCTTTCGCTACAAGGAAGTCTCGGCCCTCATGAAGGCGCCCGCGTCCCGAAAGAAGACCGCGGCTGCTGGAAAGCCCGCGGCCCGAAAAAAAAGGAGCTGAACGAATGGCCCCGGCTGTTCGTCCATTGATTATGCTCATGAAGAAGAACTTCGTCCGCTGTAGCTTGATTGCCTTCACGTCCATGCTGGTCTGGAGTTTCTGCTCCCCCGCCCCTCGAGCCGAGGCGACGGAAAAAGGCCGGCGCATCGTGGAAGGCGCGCGCAAGTCCCTGGCGGCGCGCCCTTACTACGATCCCCGATATGTGCGGCTGAAATACCCGGGCGGTGATCCCGGCAAGAGCATCGGCGTGTGCACCGACATCGTCGTGCGGGCCTATCGCCATATCGGCATCGATCTACAAAAACGCCTGCACCGGGACATGCGTCGGAACTGGCGACGATATCGCACGCGAAGGATTTATCGCCAGACCAAACCCGACTACAATATCGATCATCGCCGGGTGAACAACCTGGTGGATTTTTTCCGACGTCACGGTCGCAGCCTGCCGCTCTCCATCCGGGGCGCCCACGCGCGCACCTGGAAGCCGGGGGACATCGCCGTGTTTGATCTACACGGCAATGGCGGCATGACCCACATCGGCATCGTCTCCGACAAGCTTTCGTCCTCCGGCGTGCCGCTGGTAATTCATCACCTGCCGGACTACCCCCGCGAAGACAATGCCCTGGAAGAGTTGAAGATCATCGGGCACTATCGTTATTGAGGAAAAAATCAGCCGCGGGCGCGTCCGGGAGCCCTCAAGCACCCGGGTGCCCGTCCCGCGGCGCTTTGGGTGCGTGCGATTCGATGGAATCCATGTTCTACTTGGGCCATGGTAAATCCCATTGAAAGAATCGCGGCGGCCCTGGATGATCCGGACCAACTGGAAGCTTTGTTTCGCGCGGATCCCCGGGGCTTCCGGGACGCATTCCCGGCCGCGGCGGAGCAGTCATCCGGTAACTTACTGGTTCGCGCATGGCATGCGCGTCTTGCATACGAAACCGCGAACGCGAAACCCGTGTCTCCCGATGACGGTCGTCCCGGGCGCGGGGGTATCCTGCTGGTTATTGCGCTGGCTCTGTGCGCCGGAACCGCCGGACAACTGCCGACGTACTTCCCCGACTTTTTCAAGGCCGGGTTCGATTTCCATACGCGTTACTGGCCTTTTTTCATTTTTCCGGCCCTGGCAATATTGACGGCCTACTTCATGCGTACGGACCCGAGGCGATTGCTTGTGATTCTCGCGGCCTTCGCGGGATGTCTTGCTTTCGCGGCCCTTGCGCCGGTCATGTTTTCCGCGCCTTACGGCATGAGCTCGACGGACCTCACGGCCAGGGATGCGATGTTTATCATTTATTTGCATCTGCCCTTTGTTTTGTTGTTTTTGATTGCGCTTTGCGCGAAGGGGTTTCGACGATTGGAGTTTCGCCTGGAGTTTCCACGTTCCTGGGCGGCAACGGCGATTTATACCATGCTGATTTTGCTTGGCGGTATGGCTTTTTCGGCCATTGCCCTGGGCCTTTTTTCACTCATTGAAATCGACATTAGCCGGTTCTATTTTCGGTATGTCGTTCCCCATGGATTCTGGGCGGCACCCATCGTCGCGTTGTATCTTCAACAACTCGGTCAAGGACCGGCCGTGCTCTCGTCATTGCTGGCGCGCACCTTCGCGCCTCTGGCCCTGGTGCTGTTGACCGTATATCTCGCGTTTCTTGGTTGGAAAACCGTGACCATGGGTTGGGCCATTTACGAAAACAAGGATTTTCTGGTGGTTGTAAACCTGGTGCTTTTGCTACTGGCGGCCTTGATTCTCTTTTCGCTGCTGGAAGCCCGGGACGACCGCGTCGATGCTCATGATTGGATCAACTTCGGTCTGTTGGCGGCCGGCGTACCCATGGGCTTGTTCGTACTGGGCGCCTGTCTGTACTGGATTATCAATCATGGCTTGAGCCCGTTTCGCATCACCGCGCTGGGTTTAAATATGGCGGTGCTTGTGCATATTCTCCTGCTCGGCGCGGGCTATCTTCGGTTTTTTCGAATGCGCATGGACCGGGCGCGTCTTCAAGACCTGGCGGTGACGTATCTGCCCGTGTACGGCATTTACGCCGCCGTTTCAAGTTTCGTGATCGGTCCCTTGCATGCCCTTGCGGGTTGAGTTCCATCAATGAACCGCGGGCAAGTTGACCAATTCAAGCAATAAAATAATTAAATAAATTCTCCAGGACACTTGACCCACCGCCCGGGCGATGATACTATCCCGCGCCATGGGACCGTATCGCCGCGCGGGTTTGTACATCATCTTGTTCTTGATCGTGCTTTCCACGGCACTCAGTTATCTCCAGGAACCGCGTCCCTCGCTGGCTCCGGCCTCCCTCTGGGAACGCTTCTATTATCCCATCGAACTCAATGAAGATCAGCGCATCTTCGCCACGGACGATGTCTTTTGGAGCGTATTTGCTTCAGATGACGGGCGTGACGTTTGGGCCGGCAGCGCGCGGGGATTGATTATTCACAGCCGGGATCAGGGAGCTACCTGGCAAGTATTGAGGCCAGGGGACCCGCGCTTTATCGTGGAAAGCGTTCTTGATTTGCGGTTTCACGGCGAGCGTGGCTGGGCAACTCTCTGGCGCCCGAAGCGGAGCAGCGGGCTAATCGTCCCCCGGGGAACGATTTTGTATACATGGGACGGCGGCAAAAGCTGGCGCGAACCGGAGCGTATCCCGCCGGGGGTGCATAGCGTCTTCTCTTTCTTCGGGGCGCGGCATGGCTGGGCCGGCGGCGCGGGCGGAAGCATCATTCATACCGCGGATGGTGGCCGGACCTGGAAGACTCAAATCGCCGGTAAGCTGAGGCGTAGCCTGGGCGGCATTCATTTTCTGGATTCTCGCGTTGGATACGCCGTGGGAAGTAACGGGTTGCTTCTGCGTACGCGAAACGGCGGCCGGGAATGGGTTGAAGATAAAATCGACAAGGGCGATGAGTTGATTTTCGTCCGCGCCTTCGACGATGAAACCGTCATCGCCGCGAACAGGAAGGGTCGTGTATTTCTTTCGCAGAATGACGGACGCGATTGGAAGCTGATCACCCGGCCCGGGCTCAAGATTTCCGGACCCATCGACGCTTATTCGTTCATGGATAAGAAGCGGGCTTGCGCGGGCGGCTCGAATTTTCACGGCTTTTCCTCCAGGGATGGCGGAGTCACCTGGAGCAAATCCCGGAAGATGCTTTCGCGTTCGTTCCGGGCTATGCATTGTTCTTCATCCGGACTGGGTTGGGCCGTCGATGGCGCCGTTGTTTATCATACCCGTGACGGGGGCCGGTCCTGGCGGCCCCAGACTTCGCGAGGATTTAGCGCCGTATCCTTCCGCGATTTGCGGCGAAGAGCCGCCCTGAGGTCGGGGCGTGTTTTTCACAGCGGCAACGGCGGTCGTTCCTGGCGGCCCCTCGGCGCTTACTTCTCGCAAAGCAAGGCCCCCATTTTCTTCAAGGACGAAAATCGCGGCTGGGCCTGGAACGGCGGAGTCAACCGAACCGAAGACGGCGGACGGACCTGGTCGCAAGCTAAACAATCCTTTTCCGTCGAAGCCATTTTCTTCGCCGATAACTTTCGCGGCTGGACCGCCGGCGCGAAAGGCCGCATCATGAGTTCCGCGGACGGCGGTATTACCTGGCGTAGGCGTCCGTCGAAAACCGACGCGGATTTGAATTCGATTTTCTTTTTGTCGAATGGCGTTAAGGGTTGGGCCGCGGGCGACGGGATTATTCTGCGTTCCGGGGACGGCGGTGCCGCCTGGCGAAAGGTTCTGAATATCAACGGCCGTCTGCGTTCGATTCAATTCACGGACGAGAAACATGGTTGGGCCGCGGGCCGAAACGGTATCCTGCTCCAATCCACGGACGGTGGCCTTACCTGGAATCGCCGCGAAAGCGGTACGAACCGGGACATCACCACGGTATTGTTCGAGAGCCGGGAACGCGGGTATCTCTTTAATGGGAATCATCTGCTCCGACGAACCACGGACGGCGGACGAACCTGGTTTCGACCGGACTGGATCGTACTACCCGCGCCCTGGTATTTTCTCGTCTTTACCTGGCTGGCGGTAAGTTTGATCTTGATTCTGCGCAAGCGCAAACCGCCATTCGCGGAATCCATCGCTAATCGACCGGTGTCGGATCGCCCCTTGCTGGCGCGAAACGAAGACCGGCTTAACTTCATGCCCCTGGCCCTGGGACTGTCCAATTTCGTGCGCAATGAAAATACGATTCCGCCCCTGACCGTCGCCGTAACGGGAGAGTGGGGCAGCGGTAAGAGCTCCTTGATGAATCTCGTGCGGCAGGACCTGGCCGTACATCGCTTTGATCCGGTGTTCTTCAACGCCTGGCATCATCAGCGAGAGGAGCATTTGCTGGCGGCGCTGCTGGAGAATATTCGCCTTCAGGCCGTGCCCGCCTGGTGGCGACCACGCAACTGGTTCTTTCGCGCGCGGTTGTTCTGGATTCGCACGCGCGACGCCTGGCCGGTACTGGCCTTGATCGGCGTGGCCTATGCCTTCGTGCTGGGATTGTTTCATGAGAGTATGGGCCTTCCGTTCGGGGACGGGCTTTTCCCGGGGACTGTTTTCGACGCGAAGCTCTGGGAGCGCGGCCTGGGGGCGGGCATCGCCTCGGTCGCGGCGGCCTTGAGCGCGAATATCGGTTCGCTGGCCTTTCTGGGGGGCAATGCCCTCGTGCTGGGATATCTGGCGCGCATGGCCCGGGCGTTCGGAGAGCATCCGGCTAAATTATTGGCCGGCTTGAAGGGGAGTTTTCAGATTCGCGACATCAAGGCGAAGACCGGCTTTCGCTATCGCTTCGCGCGCGAATTCGGAGACGTAACCCGCGCCCTGGGGAATCGGAAGATGGTGCTCTTTATCGACGATCTGGATCGCTGTCGTCCGGAGAACGTGGTCGATGTTCTGGAAACGATTAATTTCCTGGCAGGTTCCGGCGAATGCGTGATTTTTCTGGGCCTGGCCATGGAGCGCGTGAAGAAATGCGTGGCCGCCGCCTTCAAGGAACTGTCGGGAGGCGAAGAGTCGCCCGAGGCGGGTGAAGCCTTCGCGGAAGAGTACCTCAAGAAACTGATCAATATCGAGGTTGCGGTGCCCCATGCCACGAGCGAACAGATCGAAAAGCTGTTGGATTCGGACGCGGTTTCGACGAAGCCGCGAAAAAAGCCACGCAAACGATTGGACCTGATTGGCGACTGGTTGCGGGACGCGGGGCGGGTTTTGTTTCATTTCGCGCCGGCGATTCTTACCGTGCTGCTCATCGCGGCGACCATGGCCGCCGTGCATCAACTGGGTCGGCTGATCGGTCCGACGGCCGGCCGAAGCGCGGAGCCGGGCCCCATCGTGTCCGGCAAGCCCGCGCCGACCCGGGCTCCCTCCACCCGTCAACGTCCACCAGCCGCGCCCGGAGCGGAGCTGCCCGCGAACAGAGGCCGCTTCACGAGCGAATACCCGCAAGCCGTCGTGCCTTCGGCTCTGGTCGTTTTCGCGTTTCTCGTGATTCTGTTTTTGATTCGCTACGTGGGGCGTAGTCGCGAAGCCGACATCGTGCGGGATAATCGGGATTTCGTGGCTGCCTGGAAGATATGGCGCCGTCTGGTTTTCCAGGCGGACGCGAAACCGAGAGCCGTGAAGCGATTCTTGAATATGGTTCGCCTCTACGCCATGCGGCAGCGGCGTTCCAAACCGGGTCTGTATCCCCGAGAGCGCATCGGAACCATGGCTCGTATTCTGGAACTACCCGTGGTGGAGGTGCCGGACATTGAGGACGGCATGATCATTCCGGAGGATTTTCTCGTGGCGCTTTGCGCCATCCAATTCTATAAGCCGGTTTACCTGGAACAACCAGGCGAATTGTACCTGATGTTTCAGGATCCGACGCGGGTAGTGCTCGAGGAAAACATCATGACTGAATGTATCCGCGAGCACGTGGCGTATTTCAAGCGGCGCTATCTCCCGGAAAGTTACATTCAGCGCCTCAAATTCTATCAGGACGGGGTCCAGCTAAACTAGTCGCAATCCGGCCGGCCGGACCCCGCGGATCAATCGTCCGCGTCGGGGAGATCCGGCAAGTCCGCCGGGGGTTTCGGCGTCGGGTTGTCGGACGGCGGTTTGTCCTTCTTGCGACGGCGATCCTTCTTACGCTTCTTCTTGCTCCAGCGACACTTGCGTTCGGTTTTGACTTCGCGATTCTTTTTACGAACCTTGATCTTGAATTTACGAGACCAGTCGCCGTCTCCGCTGTAGGAACAATAGCACTTCCACTTGCCCTTGCGCAGTTCGACCTTTTTCTTTTCGTTTACCTCGACGCGAAAGGTGCTCTTGCGTCGTTTCTGGGTGCACTTCATGTACACGGCCTTACTTCCGCTGTTGCGAAACTTGACCTTGTACTTTTTCTTCTTTTTCTTTTTGCGCTTCTTCTTTTTTTTCTTCTTGGCGTATTCGCTGTCCAGGGCCGGACCCGCGGCGTGGTGCTGGTGATTGGCGGCCGCTCCGCCGAAGGCGACGCCGAGAATTAATGTGATTAAGACGAGTTTCTTCATCGAGAGCTCCCGATACAATGTTATCACGCCGACGATACCGGAG
>CAZGYS010000274.1:0-8255 GCA_964530305.1 uncultured Leptospiraceae bacterium | reverse complement strand
ATTACCTCTTGAAGCACGCGGTGGACAATCCCCGCAATCCGCTGATCGACATCACGATTCCCATCAAATCCATCGCCGCGGGCAAGCGCTTCAAGAAACTACTGAAAGGCGTCTACGGTGACCGGCGGGTTTTCGCCACCGAGATACCGTATCTACCCGTCACCAGCGATATGGAAACGGGGCGCGAATACGTTCCCCGCCTGTGTCCCATGTGGCAGGCCTCCAAGGCTTCCGCGGCCATTCCCGGTTTTCATCCCATCGTTAAGTTAAACGGTCGCCTGCTGGGCGACGGCGGTCTAATCAATAACGTGCCGGCCAGCGTTTTGCGCGAATTCGGTACGCGCACGGTCATCAGTTCGAACATTACCGCGGATCCGGCCCACGGGGAGGTGAATCCCAATCGCCTGCTCAGCGCCATCGGTCAGATGGTGGACATCATGCTCTTTCAATCGGTGGAGTCCCACCAGAAACATTCCGACCTGGACATCAAGCCCAATGTGGACGGCTATGCAACCGCGGACTTCAGCGCGGGGCGCGAACTGCTGGATCTGGGGCGCAAGGAAGCTCATAGGCGAAGGCGCGATATCAAGGTTCTCATCGACGAACTGGAACAACAGGGGTTTTAAATGGCGAAAGTAATCAAGGCGATTCCCGGTTACGGTTTCTTGCTCTTTGTGCATGTCGTACCCGTGGTGGCGATTTTCATGGGCACCGCGGCACAAGATTGGATTGCGCTGGTGCTCATGTATATGCTGCTGGGCATGTTCGGAGTAAGCGCCGGACTGCATCGCTATTTCGCGCATCGTTCTTTTTCAACCGGCCCCGTGTTTCGCTTTTTCCTGGGATGGGCGGCCTGCATGACGTTCACCGATCCGGTAACCTTCGCCGGCAAGCATCGCATTCACCATCGCCATTCAGACGACGAAAAAGACGTCCACGGTCCGCGCTTCGGAGTTTGGCAGAGCTGGTTCGGCAGTCTGGTGAACGACGGGGGGTATTCCCTGGAGACCATTCGCGGCCGCGCGAAGGACATTCTAGCGTTTCCGGAAATCGCCCTGCTTCATAAATGGCGCTACGTGCCCGGCATCATCACCGGAGCGCTTATGTGGTGGCTGGGCGGCTTTACCATGTTCGCCGTGGGTTACGCCCTGGCGATTGTCTTCGTCATTCACGCCACGTCCTCCACGAACTATATCTGCCATCGCTACGGAACGCGGCGTTTCTCCACGCGCGATGAATCCACCAACAATGCCTGGATTAACATTCTGGGTCTGGGAGAAGGCTGGCACAATAATCATCATCATTATCCGGGTTCGGCGCGTTACGGCCTGGGGCGCGGGGAATGGGACCCGACCTTCCGCATGATCAGTCTCATGGCCCGGCTGGGCGTAGTTCGGGACGTGCACGACGTGCCGGAGCACGTTCGCGAATCGGCGCGAGCCGAAGTGGCCGCGTAGGTGGTTACGAACTAACGAGTAAACGAACCTGAAGAGGGAAAGCCATGGAAACTCTTGCGCGTAAAAAGATTCTCATCGTCGGCACTCATTTCGACGACACCCGCCTGCCCGTACGCCGGATGAATAAACTGCCCCAGGGCATGGGGACGGCCTTTCTGGCCGGCGCCTTCAACCCGTCCACGTGCGAAGTCAAGTGCTGGAGCGAAACGGCTTCCGGTCCCCTGACGGATCCCGCCCTGCTGGGCTGGCCGGATATGATCGTTTTGACCGGGGTCAGCGTTTGTTTTGATCGCATGCTGCACGTCTCGGCCATGGCGAAGACCTTGAATCCCCGGGTGATCATCGCCGCGGGCGGTCCGCCGGTGCGCATTCTCAAGAAATATTCGGAGAACTTTTTCGACTACGTTTGCCTGGGGGACGTAGAACAACTGGCGGACGTGGCCCGCGAAGCGCTGGGCCCGCGTTACGCCGCCGCCCAGGTTCTGCCGCGCATGGATCTGGCCTACTGGATCAAGCGCCACGGTCATATCGAAACCAGTCGCAATTGTAATTTCGCGTGCACGTTTTGTTCCCTCACCGGCGAAGGCGCGAAATACGGCAAATACGAATTCGATTACATCCGTGAACAATTCGAGCGCGTGCGGGCCACGGGAAAGAAGTGGACCATTCATTTCATCGACAATAATTTCTACGGCAATGATCGGGAATACTTCTTCAAACGCCTGGACGTCATCGACGAGTATCGTCGCAAGGGATATTTTAAGTACTGGTCCGCGCTTCTAACCGGCGATTTCTATCTGTCCGAGGAAAACCTGCAACGGGCGGCGGATACCGGTTGCGTGGGCCTGTTTACGGGCGTGGAATCCTTTGATCCGAAATCGCTCAAAGCCTACAATAAACACCAGAACATGAAGCTGCCGCAGGTGGACCTCATGCGAAGATCCCTGAACCGGGGCATCGCGGTGTTCTACGGTCTGTTCGCCGATGTTTATAATCGCTCCCTCAAGGACATTCACGAGGAAATCGATTTTATCGTCGGCAATGACGAACTGATGCTGCCTTCTTTCGTAACGCTGCCCATTCCCCTGATCGGAACGCCCATGTTCAGCGGTTACCTGCGCGAAAAGCGTTTCTTCCCGAAGACGAAGCTGCGGGATCTGGACGGCACGACCCTGTGCATGGAGCCGCGCGATTCCATGGATTCCGTGGTGAAGTTTCTGGGAGAATTCCAGGACTTGATCGGCTATCGTAAGAAAGTGATGAAACACGGCCTGGGTTTTTATCGCCGCTATCGTAAGGTGCTTAACTGGGAGCGCATGGCCTTTTGCCTGGCGCCCAATTTTCTTCTGACGGTGAATCGCCTGGCCACGGGCGATTGGTTCGGAGCCGGTTCTTCAAAGATCAAGCGTACCCATATAAGTTCCACCGATCCCCTGGACGAATGTTACACGCCTTCGATTCGCATCGACTCCCGCTACGAGAACTGGTTCAAGCCCACCATGCTCACGGACGCGCGGGGGGAACTGAATGCCGATCTGGCCGAGGACCTTTCGCCGGCGGATACGAAGGTGGAAGCGGCCGCGGGCGTGTAGGGTTATTTACCGCAAAGACGCGGAGGTCGCGGAGTTTTTGAGGGCGAAGTGTCGTCGGCGTGCTGGTTCGCCCATGGGATTTCACACAAAGTTAATGGGCCCACTCAAACTTCTCCGCGTGCTCTGCGCCTCCGCGGTGAATCAAGCGGCAATCTCGCTCTTACAATTCGAAGCGAATCGCCACGTTGGCGCCTTGCGCGCGTTTGGTGAAGACGCCTTCCAGGGCCAGCTTCAGATAAACCAGGTTAAACTCCAGGCCCACTTTTCCATATCCCAATCGTGCCGGAACTTCACCCGTGCCGGCCAGGTTCACTCCCAGCACCGCGGTCGGAGTTTCGAAACCGAGCGAAGCCGGCAGATTCGTCTTCAAGTAGATGGGACCGGTGCGATTCATCGTGAAGTCGGAGTTGCCCTTGTTCATGGCCAGGCCGACGCCCAATGTAAGATTAAATAAGTACAGTAACTGAATGCCGGAGCGAACTTCAAGAGTGTAGGTATCGAGCTTCGTTTCCCAGCTGACGATGTTGGAGCCTTCCCAGATGAGTTGCTGTCCGGAGAGAGTCGTATCGAGATCCGCCTCTTGCATGGTGAACTCCACGGACTGACGCATGGTGTTCATGCCGACGCCGACGGATACTCCCAGGAACCTCAACAGGGGACCGGCGATGATATTGCCGCCTTCCACCAGGTGATAACGAATATCCAGGCCCCGCTGATAAATGGCCGCCGAGGTCTTGCCGCCCGTGGAACCGCCGCCCTCCAGGGTTTGGTGCACGTCGATCAGATTGATGTACACGTCGAAGCGAGCGAGCGAAAAGTAGGAAGGTTCGTCGTCGTCTGAAAAGGGATCATAACTCTGGCCGACGAGCTGGCCCAGGTTCATGCCGAAAAAAACGCGCGGGTTTATGGCGGCGCCGGCGACGGGCATATTGTCCAGCGTGCCGTAGCCGGGAATGGAAACACTGACTTCCCGGGGCGAGAGCATCCCCACCGCCAGATTCACGCCGCCCGTGAAACCCTGCAGATTGACCGTGCCCATGGGCGCTCCGGCCAGACTGGAGACGACCGCGGCCTCCGCCATATCATCAAAAAGTTCGTCCGTGTACTGATTCTGAAGCTCGGTCAACATGGAGTTCAGATTGGTCTGTTCCAGGGGGAGAAGGGCGCAACCGGTGCCGGTGCAGGAAATCTGGGCCTTGAGACCGGAAAAGGGGAGAAAAACGGGGATGGCCGCCAGAAGGAAGAGAGCGAGGGCCGAAAATACGTGATTTCGGCGAGTTCCAGGGCCTTTATGCATATTTTTCTCCGTCCGCGCTCCTATTTGAATCATACACTCTTCGGAGTTGAAAGCGGACATAATCAGACAACAGTTTATTTGACGTCTTTTTGCAGAATTGGGAGGGGTAAAAGGGCGATTTTCAAGTATTTTTTGGCATTTCATCGGTCTTGAAGCATGTGCAAAACCGGGATTCAGCTTGCTCGGGGTGGCCGCTCCGGGAAACTGGGAGCGTGATCAAGCGGGTATTACATACGGTCGTAATGACGATCTTCGGAGTGATCTTTTATTCCATGGCCTACTACGGCCTGAAGAATACGGCGCCGGGGCTGATGCGAATTCCGGCCGAGATAACCTCGGAATACTTCACCGGGATCACCGTTCTTTTCACGGTGATCATTTTTCTCTCATTCGTGGGAGCCAACTACGTGGTCTATCGCAACGCGAGCGGCAAACCTGATAATCGGTATTGAGGGAAGGGTTGTTGATCCGCGCCAATATGGGCCACGGAACTCTGGAAACATTGAAAGGGAAAACACGGAAAGGTCTTTCAGGGCAACAGTTGAGAGCCGACCGTTCGTCGACTTCCCCTCAAGAAGCAAGCAGGCTCACGCCGCCCGCCAAAAAAGTTCCGTGCCTTTCAGAGCATTCCGCGGCCAAACATACAGCCCGACCACGGAAACTTTAACATCCAACTTACAAAGTCGAACGCACCGCTTCGCGCACGCGATCCCGAAACTCGCGATTAATGAAGCGACGATCACAGGGATTCACCAGAAATGAATTCGCCGCGCGTCCGCCGGGTTCGGTGTTGATGCGTGCTTCCAGGATGTCGATTTCCATCATCGTGAAAACCTGACACAGGGAGAGCAGCAGGCCCGGGCGATCCATCCCGCGAACGGTAACGAACGTGCAATCGCCTTCGGGGCGAAAGTCCACGTGGCAATCATCCGACATCCCATTGGGCAGGTTTTTGCCGTGGGTGCCGATGTAACCCAGTACGGATTCCTTATCAAAGATCAGGCGCTCGAAGTCGTCCATCATGCGATCAAAGAGTAGTTCATCCACGGCCACCATGCCGATGACGGGCCGGATTACGAAGCGGTCCCGGATCTCATTATTATCCAGGGTGCAGATTTCGGCCGAGTGGATGTCCCACTTATGGACGTACAGCACCGCCGCCAGGCGATACAGTATTTCCGGAGCATTACGGGCCGTGGTCACGTCCAGCATATAGGCGTCATCCTCACGAGTGAGAGTAACGCCCAGACGCGCGGTCCGGCGAGTATATGGTTCCGAATAAATGAGCATCTCTACCTCCGTGAATGCCCGCGAGAGCGGGCTGTCCACGACCGGATTACGTGCAATATTCATTCCAGGTGCCTTCTTGGTAAAATTCGGTTCTTTTATGTATTTTTTCGTTCATAATGCCTTATTTTTAGGCATTCAACTCTTCAACGCGGCTCGAAATGCATGCAGGCTGTCGCTCTACATTGCACTTGATTGTCCCTGAATGGGCGCTATTAGGCGATTCCAGGCGTTTCAAGCGCCGCGGACCCATTTTTCCGAGCCAATGTGACATAAAATTTTGAGACCTCTCCCTGTAAACCGGGACTTGGTCGGGTGCCCGTCCCGTTCAGCATGGAAAGAGGACCATGCAAAGTTTCCAGGCGATTTCGCGAACCCGCGTGAAATTCGTCGCTCTCATATTTCGCCCCGCGCGCGAATAAAGCTTAAGAATATGCAACGTCCGCCTGTTCCCGACGCTTCGCCGTGTTAAGGTCGCATGCGAATAATTAATTAAATTAAATATTTTTAGAATTTTAGCGTATGGGCCTGCTTCTTTCCATTGATCCGGCCGCCATGACGTGATTCAATCTCGGCGCGCGGCGAATCCCATCGACGCGCGAAAGGTATCGCGACCATGTCGAAGGCTCAACCAACCGCAAACACGGCGAAGACCTCGGGCAAGACCCAGCCTGGTAAGGCTAAAAAACCGGAGCCGCCTGAGAAGAAACCCGGAAGCGCCCTTGAAGCCATGGGGCGTTCGCGGGATTCCGGATTCGCGTCCGAGCCGCCTCCCGACAAACGCTCCTTCGTAAGCGGACTCAGCCGCGTTTCCACCGTGCAGGCGAAAGCTCGCATCGGCCGTTCCGGTGATAAATACGAAGAAGAAGCGGACCGGGTCGCCGATATGGTGGTCGGTGGTTCGCCGCCCAAACGTCCGGGCATCAACTACAGTATTTTACCGGGGACGACTCAGTCCAAAGCCGGGGGACTGGACACCGGCGGCGGCCAACTCAGCGATACTACGGCCGCGCTGATGAAGTCTTCTCAGGGCGTTGCGTTTCCCCGCGAGCAGACCAGGGATTTCGAGACGAAGACGGGGCAAAAGTTCAATTCGCCTCCACGCTTGCATAATGATTCACACTCCCATGCGGCCGCCCGCAATCTAGGTGCTCGAGCATTAACCAGTGGGAGCGACGTCTACTTCGGGGAAGGGCAATATCAACCGGGAACCCAATCGGGAAAGCACCTGATTGCTCATGAATTGACCCATGTCGTGCAGCAGGGTGGGGCCCAACCCGCGGGGACCGTAAACCTCAGCAGGATTTCGCCTGATGAAACGGGTGCCGGCGGCTCCACGTTGCGTCTCAAGGAAGTTAGCGGTGCTCCCCTGAGTCCGTCGCCCGCGGGCACGAGCGAAGCCGCGTCAGTAGCGGTTCCCGGCAAGAATGCTCCCCGGGCGATTGATGTCGGCGATTCGTCGTCCACGTCCCCGGAGACGGTCTCGAATGCCCCGGGTGCCGATTCATCGCCGTCCGCCGAGGTCGAAGCCGCTCCATCCGAAAAGAAGAAAGAGGCACGGGGCGAAGACAAACAAGCCGAAGCTTCCGGTGGGGGCAAGCAACGCACCGGGGCCAATGGCGAAGGCGATGACCCGGACGGCGACACCGGCAAGGAAGAAGAGAAGAAAAAACAAGAATCGCCGGATCTATCGGACCGGGATCCGGTGGAAGGTCTCGGAGTAGCCGGGGGCCTGGCGCCCACGAAAGTGCTCTCCGCGCTGCGCGATGTGTCGGAAGCCTCGGCCGGGCATTCGCAAGGCGATTCGTCGCAACTCCAGAAACAACCGCCTTCCAAAGCGCGCCCGGCGGGCGCGCCTCGCAGCTTCGCGCAAAAGAAGCCGCGCACTTCCCCGCCGAAACTTCTTGGAGCTCGACGCAGTAGAGCCGTGCGCGGGGGTGCTCCCGTTAAGGCGACCGTCACGCCCAGGCAAACCGACGACGAAAAACTGGAAAAGCCGCGCCTGAACCTTCGCGGACAGGCGGATCCCGGCACGGTGGATCGTCAGAAGACGCAAGTCCAGACGGACATTTCGCGCTCGGCCGCCGAGGGACGACGAGAAGCCGGACAGAAAGTCGGCGAAGATCAGGTCTTTCCCGTCGTGCCTCCGGAAACCCTGAAAGCTCAAACGAAAGTCGGCCGGTTCAACGCGAGCGTACCCGAGGCTCCGACCATCGGTGAAAAAGAAGAAGCGGTCAACGCCATCGCCGAGGCGGAAAGCGGGGATGCAATCAAGGGTGAAATCGCGAAGGCGCGCGGAAAGATCTCCGAGAAGCGCAAGGAGCGCGAAGGCAAAGTCGCCGCGGAAAAAGCGAAAACCAGTAAAGACATCGACGAACTTGAAAAGAAGAATACGGCCGAGCAGGCGAAGGTTCGCGCCGAGACGAAATCAAAAGTCGAGGGCGTGCGCGGCCAGTGGAACCAGGAGCAGGGCAAGCTGAGTTCCGCGGCCCGCGCCGAAATGAATCAAATTAAGGCGAAGGGCAACGCCGAGATCAATCAAGAAAAGAAACGCGCCGAAGCCCGGGCGGGTCGGGAAGTCGACAAGGCCAATCGCGAAGCCAGACAAGAGAAAAAGAAGGG
>CAZGYS010000273.1:0-8275 GCA_964530305.1 uncultured Leptospiraceae bacterium | reverse complement strand
GCCTCCGGCATCCGCTTCGCGGCGCGCGATTTCACGGTCGGCCTGTTTTAGAATCACCAGCGGACCGCCCATGGGCCGCCCCCGCTCATCCCGGAGCAGCCCGGAAATCACCGCTCCGGCTTGCGTTTTGATCTCGGCGGCGAAAAGGTGATCCGGAACCGTCAGGGTATATTCGAACCCCGGTACCGGTCCTGTTTCCGCCGAGCCTTTCCCATTGGAGCGAGCAGTAAAGATTTCGTCGTCGGGTGCCTTCAGGCGCAAGGCGATTTCGGGCAAGGGTTTGTTCTCAGGGTCGACGATTCGCGCCTTAACATTGCCGAAGGGTTCACTGGCCTCAACATTGACGATATGTTCGCGCCCGGCGATACGCAGTCTGACTTCTCCGGGAGGCACGCGCGAAAACCAGAAATTACCCTCTTCGTCCGCCGTGCGACGAATTTTCAACTTTTTGCCGATTAGTTCCACGACGGCGAATGCGTGGGCCTTGCCGGTTTCGGAATCAATAACCCGTCCGTAGAGCGCGGAACCTTCGTCGCCGGCGAACATGGAAGGGCCGACCCCCACCAGGCGCGTCCGAGGTGAACTGATGCGATAAATAAAGGCTTTTTTTTCGAAGCGAGGATGCTCCTGGTTGCCGGGTATCTTGACGCCCGGCGGCTGAAGGTAATTCTCTCGGTACATGCGCATGAAGCGTTCCAGGCGAAGCCAGAGTGCCTCCCGCGAAATATCGATCCAGTAAGGGTATTTTTCCTCGGGCGGGCGGCGCGTCATGTTCTTAATACTAAATCCACCGCCCGCGTAAAAGAGCGGCTCAGTCATCAGGTCATCGCCCGTCCGTTCGGCCTCGGCGCGA
Organism: uncultured Leptospiraceae bacterium; assembly: GCA_964530305.1. Taxonomy (GTDB): domain Bacteria; phylum Spirochaetota; class Leptospiria; order Leptospirales; family Leptonemataceae; genus CAZGYS01. Next base: position 7,422 of record CAZGYS010000273.1, on the reverse strand, counting down.
AAGTCCAGAATATAGTGGGGTTCCAGGGAACCTCGATCGACGTATTTTTCGCGAATGAACCAGGTATCCGCCGCGGCGATTTCCACGCGCAGCCGCTCCATGGCCTGCTCCAGACGAACACGCGTCAGGTCGGGATCCGGAGGCCGGATGATCATTCGTCTATACCAGACCCCTGGGGGCGTCATCCAGGGACATGCTTTCTCGCTTTCGGTTCGCGCCTCTCCCCGTGCCCATCTCCATGGACATATCGGACGATTCTTCCTTCTTTTCCCGGGCGGACATGCGGGCGCGAATCTCTTGCAGCGCGGTACCTCGTCCGCGCGAATTCGTCTCCAGGCTTATGGGCTCCGGCCGACGCTCTCGCTTTTCCATGTCCAGGTCCAGGGTTCGCGAAGCGGGACGACGAGACTGAAGCAGGTCTTCGCGCTTTTTCAGGTTGCCCTTGCGTTTCTCATTCCATTCGCGAAAGCTCGCGAGCTTATCGTCCGCCGTAAGTTCACCCGTGTCCGAACTTCGCGTTTCGTCCGCGATTGCCAGGGACTCGCCTCCGCCGGTCCAGACCGTCTGCTCGCGGGGTTCGGTTCGCAGCGCCGGATTCCCGGGGACCTCCGGAGTTTCCGTGTAGGAATTCTTGAGTTTCTGTTTCGCCGGGGTCGGACGGACAATTTCCGGGCGGAGACTTTTCGATTCCCGGGCCTTGCTCTCGGATTCGGGGACAAGGCGTTCATCCAGGCTCTCACGAAATTTTCCTTCCAGCACCTGACGAATGCGAAACGCCTTCTCGATGGTCGTTTCCGAAACTCGCTTTCCTGAATTCTCCTCGATGAACTTCCGCCGCAGTTCATCCTTGACACGAGCTTCATGGGCCTCGGCCTTCTTGAGATCTACCGCCTCCTGAAGTTCCCGGGCCCTGTAGTAAAAATAACGCTCTTCCGGATCAGTCGGAACTTCTTCCTGGTTCGCCCGGTCGATGATTTCCTGCTTGATCCGCGCGTAGTCGGGAGCATTTGCAACGGAATTTCGCTTCGCCGTCGGCTCTTCGCGCGGCGACACTGCTTGAGCCGTACTTCCGGAGCTTGTATTTTGCTCACCTTCGTTTTGTTCTGAGGCGACGGTTTCGCCCGACGTAACATCTTCAAGGACGACCGCTTCCGCCGCCGGTTCAGGGGCAACCGCGTCGGTGGGAACCGGTTCGGATTCACCCGCTTTGACTTCTGGAAGAACAACGGGAGTATCGGCGCTAGTCGGCGTTCCGTCTTCGCCGGCGTCGGCGTCGGCGGCTCTTGAGCGATTGAGCCAGGGCGACTCCTCCTCCGGCGCATGTCCGGAGGCTCGCCCCCATTCAGGCCGGTCCAGCGCGACTTTATCGCGCAGGAGATTCATCAGTTGTTCCTCATCCGCTCCTTCCGGCAAACCCTGAGGATAGGCGATGCTCAGGAACAGCCGTAAGGCTTCGTCGATGGATACATCCGGTGCCTTGTCCGTCATCGTTACCCCGCTCCGGACCCGGCATCGGCCTGGTCGTCTGCTTGCGCATCTTCGTCGGTTTCGCCTTCGGTTTCATCTTCGTCGATTTGGTCCAATCGACGGAGGATGCGCTCCTCGACTTTTTGAAGAATCAAAGCCGCCACTCGCTCCTCGGGGTCCAGGGACGCTTCCCCTTCCGCCGGCTCCTCGAGAGCTTCCAGCTCCGCTTCGCGACGAAGCTTGTCCAGCTCAATGCGAATGCGCTCAATCAAAACCTCGGGCGGCGGTTTGGGGATCACTTTCGTGCGCATGAGACTGGAGGCGGACATTTCCTGGCCGTAGCTCTGGCTGTATCCGGCATCCACGGTACGCGAATAGGCGGAAGTGGACTTCGACTTCCAGCTCGCCTTCTGGCTCCGTTCGAAACTGGCGAACATGGTTTTGACCTTGATACGACTCGAAACTTCTCCGCCTCTTTCCTCCGTTCGAGAACGGGAAGTAGTGGCTTTCGCGCTGAAGTGCGAATTCTCCTCTTCGCGCATTTTGACTTCCATCTTCAATTCAAGAATCGTATCGACGAATTGATAGAAGCTGGGTAGAATGCCCGTCTCCAGCATGGACAGATCCTCATCGCCGATGGCCACCGTGCCCGGCACGCCCATCATGCGCGTTACATCCACGCCGACCTTATCAAGATCATATTGCCCCCAGGCAATCCCCTTGGCCAGGTTCAGGACCATTTGGTCCAGGCGCACGCTGGCCAGGGCATTGCCGACCTTAGCCGTTTCCTGTCCGATGTCCTTCGCCATCGCGGGCCGCCGTCAATCCTCGCCCACGGCCGGCTTACGGCGAATGTACTCCAGGCGTTCCAGCAGGCGTTGCTGAATCTTTTCCATGAGAATTTCCTCAACGGCCTCATCGATGTTTTCGATATCCTTTTCGCGAGCTTCCTGCTCGGCCTCAACGCGCAAGCGCTCCAGCAATAGACGAATTCGCTCCACCAGCACCTCGGGCGGTGGTTTGGGGACCACCTTCGTGCGCATGAGACTGGCGGCGGAAAGTTCCTGGCCGTATTTCTGAGCGTGGGCCGCGTCCACGGAGCGCGAATAGGCCGACGTACTCTTCGCGCTCCAGTTGGCCTTCCAACCCCCGCCGCCGACTTCGCCGCCGTGCTGGTTCGTATGCGAATGCAAATTTGAATCCTTAACGCCGTAGCGCGCGATTTTTTCCTGGCGCACCTTTACTTCCATGCGCAATTCAAGAATCGTATCGACGAATTGATAGAACGTGGGAAGAAAGCCGGCTTCCAGCATGGACATGGTTTCATCGCCGATGGTAGCCGCTCCCGGAACGCCCATCATCCGCGTTACATCCACGCCGACCTTATCAAGATCGTATTGCCCCCAGGCGATACCCTTCGCCAGGTTCAGGATCATTTGATCAATGCGGACACTGGTAAGCGCATTGCCGACCTTGAGTGTTTCCGCGGAAATATCCGTCGCCATATCGCGCCTCCCTCTATAAGAATAATTTCGCCGGATCGCCGAAACTCATGTCGGACTCTTTTTCCCGACTCCGTTCCGGATCGTCACGGTTCAACGTGTCCGCTTCCGGAGAGTCCATGCGCATGGTATCCGCATGAAGCTTGTCATGGGGATCGCCTTCATCGACGCTCATGGTTTGCTCGTGCAAACTCTCGTGGTCGTCACGCGTCTCGACCGCGGCCTTATCGTCTTCGTCCCGATCTTTTCGCTCGCTTGTCAGGACTCCGTATTCCGAGACCATGCCCACTTCACCGACATCGCCTACCCGCATGGACTCACGGTACTGCTTTTGCTCGCGTTCGCGATCCGAAACTTGAAACTCCGGGTCTTCGTCGCCCTTTTTCATGCCGCCTGATTGCGCCTCGTCCTCGACTGCCATGCCCGCGGCATCGCCCGTCCCAACGTAGGCACGCGAAGAATCGCCGCCCCGGGCGACTTCCGCGCGAATCTTGCGCTCCACCAGGTTACGCACGGCCGTCCGGGCCAGGTCGTTGAGCATACTCGCGGCGGAATCGAAGTCCGGATCGAATTCGTGCTCGTGAGCCGCGCTCATATCGTCTTCGCGGTACCCCTTTTCACGGGCTTCCACTTCTCGCTCCTTCGTCCGAAAGAGCATCAGTTCGCGAGCCAGCTCATGGCTGTGCTCCCCGGGCAGAACACGACGAAGGTATTCACCGAAAATCGCCTGATAGCGAGCGCTCATGCCCCGCTCGTCGTATCACCGGATTGGCTATCATCCGATTGAGTATCGTCGGAATCGGTTTTGCTCTCCAGATGTTCCTCGGGCGCCCCCAGGAGTTTCTCCTCGATCTTGTGCATGAGCATATCCTCAATGGCATCCTCAATGCTTTGATCGGCCGGCGGGTTCGCGTTGACCTCGTCCTCCGCTTCCTTACGAAGCTTATCCAGAAGAATTCGCACGCGTTCCACCAGCAACTCGGGCGGCGGCTTGGGCACCAGTTTGGTTCGCATCAGACTGGAAGCGTTCAATTCCTGGCTGAACTGTTGCGAATAGCCGGCATCGATGGACTTCGTGTAGACGGCTTCCGTCTTTACCTGGTAGTGAGCCTTGAAACTGGCTTCCACGCTGCCGCTTACCGGGCCGTAACCGACGGAACCTTTTGCTTTCGCGCCCACTTCCGTCTTAACATCCGTGGAGACACCGAGTTTTTTCGTGTCCTTGTAGTTAAGATGCGATTTTTGTTCCTCGCGGATCTTGACTTCCATCTTAAGCTCAAGAATGGAATCCACGAAATGGTAGAAGCTGGGGAGAAAACCGGACTCGAGCATGGAGAGCTTCTCACCCCCGATATTCACAGTGCCGGGTACGCCCATTAACTTGGTAACGTCGACGCCGACCTTGTCCAGTTCATACTGACCCCAGGCAATGCCCTTGGCCAGTTCCAGGATCATGCGATGCAGGGGTACGCTTACCAGCGCCGCTCCCACCCGAGCTGTTTGATTCGCGATATCAACTGACGGCATATGTACCTCCCTTTAACTTAACATGAAACCGGGCTTAACCGGCGTCCGCGGAATCATCCGTTCCGGCATCACTCGACGTATCCGCCGCCGGTTCAGCCGTCGGCTTTTTCGTCAGCTCGATGATTTGTCCCATTCTATCCGCGAAAGCGTTCAAGGCATCCGCCAGTTTGGCGCGAACCTGCGCGTGAGTGCCTTCGACGCTGATGTCGCCGCTGTTCTTACGCTTAAAAAGTTCCAGGTTGTCGGTCACTTCACCCAACGCCGCGTCCGCCGCTACGCGAATCTCCTCGGTGGCGATGGAAGCCCAGTGGTCCGGCGTCATCTTGTTCGTATAGGTATTGGCGATGCCGTTGACGTCCCCGCCGATTTTCTCGGCGACTTCAGGCTTCAGGGAACCGGCGGTGGTTTTGCCTATGCCGGCGCTATCGTCCACCAGCCCCTTGATGATGACGCGAAGCTCGGAAGCCGTATCCCGGGTTTGTTTCTTGAGCAGGTAAAGGCGTTCGTCCTCGCGACGCTGCTCAACCTTGGCGCGAATTACTTCTTCCAGAACTTCCGGCGGCGGAACCGGAACGATTTTCGTTTTGATACTGGATGCCGCTTCCACGGCATAGTTGTAGGTCGAAGCGTATTTCGCGTCCACGGTGGTCATGGACAAATTCTTTTCCTTGTAGGACGAAGAAGTGCTGTAAGCCGAGGAATTACTGTTGGCCCAGTTTGAACCGGAACCGCCGTGATTCCAGCTCCCCCACCAGCCGCCGCCATGGCGATTATAGCTGTAGCCCGAACTGGAGCTCGCGCTGGATCCGGAATTGGAACTGCTCTGATTGGTTTCATTGCGATTCAAATTCAACTGCGACGTCTCATATTCGCGGCGCTCCTCGAACTGAGTTGAAATGGAAACGCGAACTTCCAGGATCGTGTCGACGAATTGATAAAAGTTGGGCGTAAAACCCAGTTCGATCAAACTCAAGAGATCGGGTTCTTCACTATTGGGCTTCTTACCGAAGGCGATTTGCGCATCACCCATGAATTGCGCAATCTGCATGCACACCCGGTCCAATTCCATCTGCCCCTGGGCAATACCGATTGCCAGGCGCGAAATCAGCTCATCAATCCGCATGCTTGTAAGGGCACCCGCGACGTTTCTTGCCTCAACTCCCGAATCTCCTGGTCCCGCCATCTCTAAATCCTCCGAACTCCCGTAATAATCAATATGTATTCCTAAAATAAAGCCGCGTCAACCGAAATGAATTCTCCGGCCCGCAAAAAACATGAATTTAATTAATACTTATTAATATAATTCAACCTTATCAAGGACCAGCACGGAATCAAACTCGAAGCTTAATCGCCCGCGGCCACTCTCAATACCAGCTCACCGGCCGTGGCATCTCCCGCGAGTAAATCGCCCAGGATGGCGTCCGGTCTTAACTTAACGGTTACCGGGTCGTCTCCCGGCAAGAGTCCGCGCGGTTCGAGAAGCCTCCGCGGCTTGCTCCCGTCTCGTGGTCGAAACTCCGCGGAGAAAACCATGCCCTCCGACGTTTCATCCGGTGCCGACCCCTGATCCAAATATCCAAATTCAAGTTCCAGTTCGACGTCCTCACCCGCGAAGACCAGGGGGAAGTCGGCGCGAATGAAACCGCCCTCGTTCCAGGGTGGAGACATGCGCAGCATTCGCTTCCGGACGGCGGACCCGCCTATCAGCGAACGGTCCCGTTCCCAACGAATCGCCCCGGTTCCGGGATGAAACGCATCGCCGAAGGCCGGCGTCGCCCCCGCGGTCGAACCGCCGACATCCACGCGAACCGCTTCGGCTTCTTCCATTAAATCCTTCGCGATGCCGGCTTGCGCTCGTACCGGATAAAAACGCGCGCCGACGCCGGCCGCTTGCACGTAAATTTCCGCCGGGACATCGAGCGGCAATTCAGCGGGCAATAACACCTGGATGTGATCCTCGGCGGCCGACAGAAGCTCCAGTTCCAGCTCGTTCCACCGGACGCGTGTCTCGCCGTCGAAAGTATCCAGACCGACGCCCAGTATATTCAGCACTTCCCCGGACCTCGGCTCGCGCGGCGAAACGGCGCGAATTTCAGGATTGCGAACTACGCGAAATTCCGCGGGCTCCGTCTTGTTGCTTACATCGAAGACGTCGTGGATCACCAGGGCGCCCGAGCGAGCATTCGGTCCGATGCGAATCCTCAGTTCATCCGGCGCCTTGAACGAACTGCTCTGAACCACATTGTCCAGCAGGGCCCGCGAAGCCCGGGAAAAGCCGAAGCCGCGAGCCGTAATTTCCGTCCCGGGTTCGCCTTCGCGGTGAGAGAGAGAAAGTAAATGATACTGATTTTTCGTTGAAACCTCGCGGCCGGGGGAAACCGCCTTTCCGTAAACCAGCGTCGGACTCGTCGCCAGGCTAAGCCATCCTCCGCCCGCGGGATCCGGCGCGACGTCCAATCCGGGGCGCCCGTGCGTCTCTTCGCCTTCGTCGAAGGACTGAAAAACCTGGACGCGAAAATTGGCGGCATCCAGAATGTAATAATTTTCGTTCGCGAAATGTATTCGCGCCGGATTACGAAACCGGCCCAGCTCGACGCCGGTGCCTCCCCAGGCTTCCAGAAACTCGCCGTTCCGGTCGAAAACATGAATCCGATCCGTCCGCGCATCGCTTATGTGTATATGTCCGCGACCATCGAAAAGGGCCGCCGCCGGTTCGCTCAAGTTTCCGTCAAGGATCGTGGGCGGCTTATCGCCGCGAAACAATTGAACGCGATGATTGCCCGCGTCCAGCACCAGGAAAGTATCGTCGCCATGGGCGGCTACGCCCCCGGGGTATAAAAATTGCCCCGGTAGTTCGCCCTTACCGCCCCAGGTTTTCAGCGTGCGGCCCCCCGGCGAAAACAAACGTACGCGATGAGCGTCCCTT
>CAZGYS010000272.1:0-8276 GCA_964530305.1 uncultured Leptospiraceae bacterium | reverse complement strand
ACCGCGAAACGGGTGAGGTCGACTACATCAAATCCATCAGCACCACCGATAAGACGGCGGCCATGTTCGGACCCTTCGACTACTACTTGAATCCGAAACGGGGCGCAATCAAGGAATGGAGCGCGGATAAATTCGCCGTGATGAGCTGGGAGGACTGGCTGACCTACAATCCCATGCCTTCGGCCGCGAAGCTTACCACGCCGGTGCTCATGATTCACTCCGACGGAGCCGTGCTGCCGAACTACGCGAAGAAGTACTTCAGCAACATCAAATCCACGAAGAAAAAGCTCCACTGGATTTCCAGCGGCGCCAAACCGCCCTTCGAGCAGTTCGACTTTTATGACGGCAAGGAGAAGACGTCCCTCTCCGTCAAGCTGGCCACTGAATGGTATCGCGCGCATCTCTGATGCGCGCGAAGACCCACGCGAAACATAGTACGAAATCAAGAGGCAATCAATATGAAATTACGTCCATGGATACTCTACATGACCCTGGCCGCTTCCATGACGGCGGCCGCGGGTTGTCAATCACTGAACGCGGGCGGGCCCGCCGTTCAGGAACGCAACATCAAAACGGTTAAGAAATTCCTGTCCCTGCTGGAACAAGAAAAGATCGAAGCGTTCGTCGCGCTGTTCGCGAAAGACGGCAAGCAGGTAAACCCGTACTCGTCCGGCTTGTTTCCGGGCGTGATCGCGGGGCGTTCGGCCCTGTTGAAATTCTGGAAACCGGTGCCGGGGCGATTCGACGGCATGAAATTTCCCATCACGGAAATTCATCCCATGGGGGATCCCAATACGGTGCTGGTGCGATTCCAGGGCCGCATTAAGCTTAAGAAGGGCGCGGGTTACTACAATAACGACTACTTCGCGCTGTTCAAATTCGACGGCGAAGGCAAGATTCGCGAATACGTGGAAATCTTCAATCCCCTTGTAGTCGTGCGAACCTTTAATCTTAAGAGCAAAATTTAAGGACAATTATCAAAGACAAGGCTTAAAAAGTAGACTTCGAAAATCGCCCGGGCCAAAGACGCGCCCGGGCACCACCCTGCTTAAACTACTTCAACGGCGGACCGGGAAGGCGGGGAACTATTTTCGCCATAATGAATAATCCGAAGCCCGCGATAATCGCCAGGGGAATCAAACGCACCCAGATCAACAAGAACCAGTCCAAAAACTCCCCGGAAACCAGGAAGTAACCCGCTTTGCTTTCGCCTCCCGGCGCCAGGCAGGTACAACCCGTTGAATACGAACGACCATACCCCGTGCTCTTGAGCGTGTAAGCCATGTCTTGCTTCGCGCAATGGGACTTGCACATACCCGCGATCATGGGCCGATGAACATAGGCATTGTACGCGAACACGCCGCCGAACATAAGCACTGTCCCCACGCTCAGGGCCGCGATTCTAATCAATGACACGTCTTAAACTCTCCATGGGCGCGTTAACAGGCCGGATTCCATGGGGCGCCCGGCGATTCATTGCGCGCCTTCACTTCGCGGGCTTTAACCCGTTCAGGAGCGTCGGCAGGAATTCACCCACGGTGGGATGCACCGGCAAGGCGTCCCGCATGACCTTGTAGTTCGCGCCGGTAGCCATGAAATTACTTACGATGGCCACCACATCGTCTCCCTGCGCGCCGAGAATCGTACAACCGACGATCTTTTCCGAATCCGCGTCAACGAGAATCTTGAACAGACCCTCGGTAGTACTGTCCAGGGCCGCGCGACTGATGCGTTTCATGGGCAATTTATTCACCAGCAGGTTGATCCCCCGGTCTTTCGCCTGGCTTTCGGTCAAGCCGACGTGACCCATGGGCGGATCCACGAAGAGCACGGACGCAAGGATACGATCATCCGCGGAGCGATTACCGCCCTTGAGGTTCGCCTTGAGGATTTCGTATTCCTGATACGCGGTGTGGGTAAACGCGCCCCGGCGATTCACATCGCCCAGGGCCCAGAGGTTGGGCAGTTTCGTTTCCAGGCGACCGTTCACGGGGATGTAACCCTTGTCGTCGGTTTCCAGACCGATGGACTCCAGGTTGAGCTTGTCCGTATTGGGCACGCGCCCCGTGGAAAGCAAGAGATGAGAGCAGGCCGTTTCCACCTGTTCGCCGTCGTCTTTCTTCAAGGTTACTTTTATATCGCCTTCGACGCCCGAGGCGGCCACGGCCCGCGAACCGGTCAGCACTTCCACGCCCTCGTCCTGGAAGATCTCGGTGACGGCGCCGCAAACGTCCTCGTCTTGTTTGGGCATCAATCGCGCGGCGGTCTCGACGATGGTTACCCGGGAACCGAAACGGCGAAACATCTGCGCGAACTCCAGGCCGATGTAACCCGCGCCCACCACCAGTAGATGTTCCGGCAAGACGTCGAGAGCCAGAATACCCCGCTCCGTGAGATAGGGAACGTTTTCGATACCTTCAATAGGCGGGATGAACGCCCGCGCGCCCACGTTGAGATAGACTTCCTTCGAACGAAGCTTTTCGCCGTTGACCTGGACGACGTAGTATTCGCCTTCCTTGCCGGCGAATGCTCCTTCGCCGCGAAACAGATCCAGGTTTTCGATCTTCGTGATGTAGTCGTCGTAACCGTCCTGCATGCCGCCGATGATTTTATTCTTCCGAGCCATGACCGCCTGGAAGTCCACCTCCACGGGCCCGACCTTGATCCCGTATTCCGCCGCGCGACGGGCCATGTGCGCCACCTCGGCGCTCTTGCGCAACGTCTTCGTCGGGCGACAGCCGTAGTTCAAACAGGTTCCGCCCACGCGGTCTTTCTCAATGAGCGCGGTCTTGCGCCCTTCTCGCGCAAAGCCCATGGCGATTCCCGGTCCCGCCTGCCCCGCGCCGATTATAATTGCCTCATAGTCCTTCATTGTGGATGTATTCTCTCCCGTATATTTCCCTTTAAGACTATTCACGGCACGGTTGGTTTCAAAGGAGGAGTCGACCCCACGCGTTCGGCCCTGCCCAGGCCCATATCGCGCGCGCTCAAATCCGCTCCGGGACCCGGCCGGGGAGCTCATCCGCGAATAATTTTACTCGCGGCGATTTAATTCGGGGCCGCGGAAAACCGACAATAGTATAAATATCAGTTTTTTTTCACCGGCCGGGCTGAATTCAACCGCCGGGATTATGTCACTTAAATTTTCTCAAGCTTCCCATTTGCCGGGGAAATACGCCGGCCGAGGGGATTCGGAGGAATTTCAGGGACGTCTTGAAAAAAATTCGTCTGAAAGAAGAGAAATCAGCCGAAGCTTTTAAATTATTTCTTGATGACGGTTGATTTCGGGGGCCTTATGCCCGATATAATCTTCTGATTAAAGGTCTAATTGTCTTATTTGCGGACAAGGAAGGTGCAGATAATGAAGAGATTTACAGCTATTTTGTGCGGCTTGCTTTTTGCGGCGAGCTTCTCGGCCGTGATGGCCCAGCAGCCCGCCGGTGGCGGCGGCGGCGGTGGAACCACCGCTAATACGGATCCCAAGAATCCGGCCAACCCGACTCCTTTTGAGCCGACTCCCGGAGAACTGGTCACCGAAGAGGTCAAGGAAGACCGTCTTTCGGAAGAGCAGAAACTCATCCGTAAGCGTAACTTGCGCGCGGAAGAACTCTGGAAGAACGCGGATTACCGTGACTACGATCGCGGCTTCGCCGAACTCCACCAACTGTCGCGCGCGTTCGCGAACAACAAATACCGCCTGGCGCTTTCAGCTTACCAGTCCGGTGTAAACACCATCATCAAGATGCGTGACAAAGTGCAGCTTTTCCGCAAGGAAAGCGCTGAAAAGAAACACCTGAATGAGAAATGGTACTGGCAGATCGTGGACCGCAAGGCTCGCGAGGAACGCATCATTCATCGTATGCAGGAAAAAGCCAAGCAGGAAGCGGTTACCTACTTCACCCGGGCCATCAACCACCTGGATGAAATTCGCAACCCGGACCTGCGCGAAAAGCCGGCTTTCAAGAAGCTGCTTTCGGCCGTGTATCGTAACTGGGTAATGTATCAGTTCGACCTGGGCAACCTGCCCCAGTGCATCGCGATTCTTGAACTGTATATTGAAATCGACGAGAACGAAAAGGAATACCCCGCTCACAAGTACCTGGCGCAATGCTATGCATTCCAGGAGAACATGATTAAGAAATACAAAGTGGGCACGGAAGACCAAATGTTTCGTTTCCGTTATAAAAAGAACGTGCACCTGCTGCGCGCCGCCGAACTGAAATACGGTAAGGAATCGGCGGAATACAAACATGTCGTTAACCGGGTCAACCGGGACGAAATCATCTCCGTGCAGCCCTGATTTCACGAACGACATTGTTCAAGATTTATTAGCGTCGGCATTTGAGAGGGAATTTCCCTACGTAGAAATACGGCGAAAAGAGCGGGAAATCGCGTAAATTCGCCTCGAATGCCGAGGGCGCACTGCACCGTTTCCTGAACGGACCGAAAACCGCGGGTAAAATATACCCGCGGTTTTTTGTTTCCTCCTCCCATCGGACTTCCATCAGGTTTTTTATTTGACCTGGACGATTATCCCTGTATATTTATTACAGCTCTCGCGGCGGACATGACGATGTCCCTCCCATATCAACTAACCGTCATTATCATCGACCCGGACCTGGAGTCCGTGTCACGCTTTCGTTCGCTGGTCGACTCGATCTCAAAGGGCAACATCAATCTGATGCACCGGGTAAACGAGCCCACCCTGGCAATCGAACTCTCCCGCATTCGTCCGGATGTCGTATTCTTGTCTTATGAAAACGGGGCCGAGGCGGAACTGGAACTTCTCATTCAGACCCGCGCCCTGGGTTTCGAGCAACCGGTCATCATTCTGGCCGACCAGGAAAACGAAGGCATGAATCTCGAGGTAATGCGCGCCGGCGGCGATGATTGCCTGGTCAAGGGTACCCTGGACGGCGAAGGGCTGGAACGTTCCATCCGGCGCGTAATGAATCGTCGTCGGCGCATCAGCCTGGCGGCGTCCAATCTACAGAAGAGCGAGGAGCGCTATCGTCGTTTGTTCGAGAACGCGCCGGTGGGCATCCTGCTGGCGGATCCCGACGGAAAGATCCATGAAGCCAACATCAAGCTCGTGGCCATTATGGAGAAGCTGTTCGCCATGAAGAGCTTCCCGCGCAACATCCTCCGCTTCCCTCCCTTCGCGCGTTCGGACTTCGTTGAGGATTACCACGCCTGCATGCAAACCAATGAACTGGTGGAATCCGACTGTTCCCTGCACGGGAGCGATCATCGCACGGTGCATCTTCGCTACCAGTTGATGCCCGTTTTGGACTACGAGGACAATGTGGCGGGAGTTCAGGCCGTCATCACGGACGTCACCGCCGAAAAGAACGCGGAGCTGGCCCTCAAGGAATCCAAGCGCCGCCTGATGGACATCCTCACCAATGTAGACCTGCTGGCGGTGATGCTGGACATCAACGGCAACATAGTCTTTTGCAATAACTACTTTGAAAACCTGACCGGCTGGAAGAGCGATGAACTCTTCGGAGCCAACTGGTACAGTCATTTCGATCCCGGCTCCCGGGGCAGGAAGAAGAACCTGGAACAATTACTGCATCCGGACGGGAATTCCCTTAAGTATGAACGCGCAATCGAAACGCGCGGCGGCGAACGGCGGACCATCCACTGGAGCAATACCCTGCTCAAGGATCGCGAAGACGTCATCTACGGAATCGCCCGCATTGGTCAGGACATAACCGAACGCCTCAAGGCCGAACAGGAAATTGAGCGACTATCGCACACGATCATTCAGGTGCAGGAAGAAGAACGTTCACGCATCTCCATGGAACTGCACGACGACATCGGCCAATCGCTCTTTGCCATTAAATTGAAACTGCAAAAGTACTTTTCCGAACTGAACAATGGCGCGGGCAAACCCTTCCTGGATGAAACCCTGCCCATGATCGACTTCATCGCGAACTACATTCGACGGTTTTCCCATGAGCTCAGTCCCATCGGATTAAAGAACCTGGGCCTGCCCCAGGCCGTCAAAAGATTGGTGGAGTCTTACGAAGTCGCGGGTTCGCCCATAGATTTCACCGTCAATATCGATGATCTTGACGCTTTTTTCCCGGATAACTGGGAGATAAATTTTTATCGCATTATTCAGGAAGCTTTGAATAATATCACCAAGCACGCGGAAGCAACCGAAGTGGAGATCCTGGTGCATAATCCGGGGAATCGCCTGCTGGTGAGAGTTATGGACAACGGCAAGGGCGTGAACCTGAACGCCGCCGGCGCCGTGGAAGAAGAAGGAAATCGCGGACTGGGACTGCTGATCATGCGTCAGCGCGCCCGGCTCCTCCAGGCAAACTTTAACATCCGCTCGAAAATCGGAGCGGGAACGGAGATCACAATTGAAATCCCAAGGCGAACAATTGCAACAGCAGCTGTATAACATCATGATCGCGGACGATCACGGCATCCTGCGTGCCGGCTTGAAGAGCCTCATCGACGACGCGCCGGACATCACGGTCGTGGGCGAAGCGCAGAACGGGCGGGAGCTCATGCAGAAGCTGGAAAACACCAGTTGCGACATGATCATTCTGGACCTCAACATGCCGGAGATGAACGGTCTTCAGTCGCTGGACGAAATCAAGCGACGCTGGCCCGAGATTCGCGTACTGGTGCTGACCATGCACAAGGATCGGGACTACTTTCGCGAAGCGCTTTCCAAGGGCGTGGAAGGTTACATCCTCAAGGACGACGTTTACGATAAGCTGCTGACGGCCATTCGCGAGGTTCGTTCCGGTCGCAAGTCCTTCTCCAGTGAAATTCAATCCTTGATCATCGAGGACTATTCAACCATTCACGAGGGCCAGCGGTCCGTGGACGTGCTTACGCGGCGCGAAAAACAAATCCTGGGCCACATCGCCAACGGCTCCATGAACAAGGACATCGCCACGACCCTGAACATCAGCGTACGCACGGTGGAGTTTCATCGCGCGAACATCATGGAAAAGCTGAACATCAAGAACGTAGCCGGCCTGGTAAAGTTCGCCATTTCCAACGGCCTGGCTTAACTTTCGTCGGCGGCCTTCATCAGTTCGTCCAGAATTTCCCGGCGGTTCGCGGACCGCGCGGCGGCCAACGCATCAACCTGGTCCCAGCGCGCTACCAGGCGCGGATCGGCGCCGTTCGCCAGCAATAGTCGGACGATTCCCAGGCGCCCGTTTTCCACGGCACCGATCAGCGCCGTGGTTCCGTATTCCGCGTGCTGAAAATTCGGATCCACGCCCCTGGCCAGCGCCCACCGAACGGTATCCTCGTCCCCCGCGCAGGCGGCCGCGTAAAATTCCTTCCAGTCTCCGGCACTCATTGCATCTACATCGCCCGCTGCTCCGGAAACGCAAAGTTTTTTTTGCGGGGCGATGCTTGCGGACATCGAGGCCCGCGTCTACACTGTTCACATGCTCACGCGCCCGAGGAACAAAGTCCCTGTCCGGCCGGGAAGAGCGCTCCTTTCGCTCCTCTTGCTCGGCCTGCCGGCCATCCCCTCCCACCAGGCCCACGCCTGCGAATGCGGACGTTTCACTCCTTTTCTTCCCGGCGCCTCCGGAGCGACCATCGTGCTGCGTGGACGCGTCCTGTGGTACGGCAAAAAGAAAGGTCGGCCCGCGCACATGGACGTGAAGGTAGTGCGCCTCTGGCGCGGCCATGAAAAGCGCAAGGTCATAACGGTCGAAGGCGATAACGGCAAATCATGTCGCCCGCGCGTAACCGAGTTTAAGGCCGGGAACGAATACATCCTGGCTCTGTTCAAGACCCCTCCCCGCAAAGGCGCGACGAAAGCCGAGAACGAACCGCGCTACGAACTGTCGGTCTGCGGCGCCTACTGGTTGTACGTGCGCGCCAACAGGGCCATGGGACGCATCCAGGCTTATCCAGGCCGTCCGGGGCGCTATATCACGAAGATGAGAGTTGAAAAGCTGAGGCGATTGGTCAAACCACGAAAATTTCCCGGGGCTGGTGGGTGAATGCACCGCGGAGACGCGGAGGTTTTTATTGCGTGCTGGAATTACTTACTTATTAATGCGGGTTGCGCCAAGCGAGTTGGCGTGATTTAACTGAGTACACATACGATAAGCAAACAACGTCAAGAAGCAAGACTACTACAACCGCCACTAGAAATCCTCCGCGCCCCCTGCGCTTCCGCGGTAAATTTCGTTCCATGACTTTCTCATGTACCCCTTGACGCGCCGCCAATGGCGATCAAGCTGACGACATGGAGCTAATCACCGAAATCCATGCCGACG
>CAZGYS010000271.1:0-8342 GCA_964530305.1 uncultured Leptospiraceae bacterium | reverse complement strand
CCTCTCAAACTGGGAGCGGACATTCACGGTTCCGAGGAGGTAGAAGTCGAAGCGGATTTTTGGAAAAGGAATACGGAAAAAGACGAATCAGGGATTCTAAAAATTCTTCTGGCAATAAACGCTGCGATGTTTCTGGCAGAATTAATATTCGGTGTTATTTCGGAGTCCGCCGGGTTAATCGCTGATTCGATGGATATGTTCGCCGATGCCGCCGTTTATGGGCTCAGCCTTCTTGCCGTGGGTCGCTCACTCGCCGGACAGCAGAAAGCAGCCAAAATTAGCGGTTATCTGCAGCTCTTATTAGCTTGCGGCGTGGGATTTGAAGTCGTCCGTCGACTGGTCTTCGGAAGCGATCCAGAGTCATTCTTTATGATCGCAATGGCCCTCCTGGCGTTGCTCGCCAACGTAACATGTATGATTTTGCTTGCACGGCATCGCGACGGGGGGTTGCACATGAAAGCAAGCTGGATATTTTCCACGAATGATGTAATCGCCAATATCGGTGTTATAGTCGCGGGTGTGTTCGTTTATGTAACAGGCTCTTCCTTGCCTGATCTGATCATTGGGTTCATTATTACTGCCATAGTTTTTTCAGGCGCGTTAAAAATTTTGAAGCTTTCGCAAAACAAAGGGTGATACAAGCAAACAAGGAATCCGGACAGGCACCCCACCCTGCCGCCTTTGAGTGATAATTTCACCGGGTCCGGTCTGATTCCATTGGGATAGAATTTACACACGCCGGACCAGTGAATGCAATCGCGCGCGCCGCGATCATTACATGCGGACCTTCAAGTTTCTCGCGTATCACGTTCGTCGAGAAACCGAGGCAGCACAATCGGAAGAATAATGAGGGTTCCAATCGTTGCCGTAATGATTCCTCCAATAACGACCGTGGCCAGAGGCCGCTGCACTTCCGCGCCCATGCCGGTGGCCAGCATCATCGGCAGAAAACCAACGATGTCCGTGGTAGCCGTCATGATGATTGCGCGCAGGCGAAGACGCGCCGCCATGATTGTTAATTTTGCTCCAGTCATGGCGGAATCGCGCAACTGGTTCGCGAAACCGATCAGCACTACACCATTGAGCACCGCGATGCCCGAAACAGCGATGAACCCGATGCCCGCGGAAATACTGAACGGCATCCCGCGTAAAGCCAGGGCCGCGACTCCTCCCACCATCGCCCAGGGGACCAGAAGAAAAATCAACAGTGTCTGATTCCAACGCCGAAAGGCGGCGAATATCATGAAAAAAATGACCGCCAGTGAAATGGGCGCAATCATACCGAGACGTACACGAGCCTGTTGAAGATTCTGAAAGTTGCCGCCCCACTCCAGATACATACCCGCCGGGACCTTAACGGCACGCGATACCCTGCGTCGCGCCTCATCCACTACGCTTTCCGTATCGCGGCCCCGGGGATTCACAAGCACGGCCACGCGTCTTTGCGCCTGCTCGCGTCGAATAGTCAGATACGCGGGTTTGAAGTCCAGCCGTGCCAGCCGCGCCAGGGGAACCGTGAAGTTCTCATGAATTCCCACCGGTAACTTCCTCAATTGACCAAGACTTCGCCGGTCATTCTCCGACAATCGAATGATAATGGGAAAACGACGCAGACCGCGATAGAGATGGCCTACCTGTTTCCCTCCGACTCCGATTTCCACCGCGTCCAGTAATTCCTTGCGCGAAACCCCCAGGCGACGCAGGACGGCATCGCGCGGTGTAATGGAAAGAATCGGCGACCGGCCGCGAATTTCCGACTCAACATCGCCCACGCCGGGAACATCGCGAATGATCGCCGCGATTCGACCCGCAAGGCTCTCAAGTTTCCCTAAATCCTCGCCGTAGATTTTCAAGGACACATCGGCTCGCGTCCCTTCCAGCAGTTCATTGAAACGTAATTGAATCGGTTGACTGAGCAATACGGATTGCCCGGCAAGTTCATTGAGCAATTTTCGTCGCATTGCTTCGGCCAGTTCACCGGGCGTGCGCGTGCGACCGTCATGCGGAGGCCATTCGTCACGGGGTTTGAGAATAACGTATGTATCGGCCACATTCACGCCCATGGGGTCGGTGGCGATTTCGGCCGTTCCCATGCGCGAGAAAACATGACTGACCTCCGGAAATTCCAACAGCAATTTTTGCGAACGGGATTCCAGCTCCAGTGCGGCCGGCAAATTCACGGTCACCGGCCGCACGAATTGCACGGCCATGGAGCCTTCGAATAATTGCGGGATGAACTCGGCGCCCATGCGAAAGAACAATACGCCCGCCGCCGCCGTCAGCAAGAGTGCCCCGGAGATGATTGCATATCCGTATCGCATTATACGCGCGATGACGTATTCATAGGCGCGACCGATATGCCGCATGAGGTAGTTTTCCTCGGGCGTCGGTCGACCGCTTAAAAGGCTGCCCGCCAGTGCCGGAACCAGCGAAAAGGCCAGCAGGAAAGCCGCGAACAACGCGATGGAGAAGGCTGCCGCCATGGGGCGAAACATCTTGCCTTCTATGCCGGTCAGAGCGAAAACCGGAAGAAAGACAACCAGTATGATCAATTGGCCGAAGCCGGCGGCCTTGCGAATCTTCGCGCTGGCATCGGCTACCGCGGCTCTGACTTCCGAGCGCGTTAATTTTCGCCCCTCACGATTGGCCCGGGCCGAAACACCGGTTACGCAAGCGTCCATGACGATCACGGCCCCATCGATAATGACGCCGAAATCCAGGGCCCCGAGACTCATGAGATTCGCGGATATATTAAAAAACCGCATGCCGATTAATGTCGCTCCCAGCGAGAGAGGGATCACCAGCGCTGTAATCAAGGCCGCCCGAATATTTCCCGTAAGAAGCATAAGGACGACGATGACCAGCAAAGCGCCGAAAATAAGATTCTTCTGAACCGTTCTAATGGTCTGGTTGACCAGATCGGATCGGTCGTATACGGTTCTCAAACGTACCCAGTCCGGAAGGGCTTTTCGTATTTCGCGCGCTTGCGCGTCCACGCGAGCGGCAACCGTTCTGCTGTTTTCGCCCAGAAGCATCAAGACGGTTCCCAGAACCACTTCCTTTCCGTTCAACACGGCCGCTCCGGTACGCAATTCTCGGTCGGGAAGAACACGGGCGATGTCCGACACGCGTACGACTGTAAAATCCGGAAGGCGCTTGACCGGCATATTTCTAATTTCTTTCGGCGTCCTCAATAAGCCGTCCGCTCGGACAATAAGTCGTCCGGCGGTCTGATTGATGTATCCGCCCCCGGCGCTCCGATTGTTTTCGCGCAGCGCGGTCTCCAGCTCGTCCAGATGCACTCCGAATGAAGCCATCTTTTTCAAGTTGGGCTGAACATAATACTGTTCGGGATAACCTCCGATTGTATTAACATCGGCGACCCCTCGCGTGAATAGAAAGCGCGGCTTGATGACCCATTCTTGAAGCGTGCGCAATTTCATAAGTTGTTCAAGCCGCTTGGCCGGATCTTTCTCCGGTTTTTTAGCCTCCAGGCTGTAGAAGTAAACCTCTCCCAGGCCAGTACTGATCGGGCCGAGCTTCGGTCGTATACCGTCCGGCAATTCGATCCCCGGAAGCCTTTCTGAAACCAGTTGACGCGCCAGATAGATGTCCGTTCCTTCCCGGAAGATTATGGTTACCTGCGAGAGTCCATAGCGCGTGATGGAACGAATTTTTTCGACGTTTGGAATCGCTCCCATGGCGCTCTCAATCGGGTATGTAATCGTGGCTTCGACGGTTTCCGGTGAAAGCGCGCCAACGGATGTGTTTACCTGGACCTGTACATTTGTAATGTCCGGGACGGCGTCGATGGGCAGATTTTGATAGGTGAACAACGCTCCTATTGTCAGTGCGCCGGCGCCAAGTAGCGCCAATAAGGGATTTGTGGCGCTATATTTTATTGTACGATCAAGCATTGGATTGCCTCCGTCAATGCCCATGTCCGGCGACGGGCTCTTCATGATTCAGCCAGGCCAGGCGAGCCAGAGCCGCATTGGATGTAATAATTCGACCGCGAAGCGATTTGCCGGACGCGCGAATGAGAGTGTGTTTTCGATTTCGCGACAGCACGACGCAGGTAACTCGATTGAGCTTGTTGTCCACATCCAACAGGAATATTTCCCGAGACTCCAGTACCCGTACCACGGCGGACGTCGGGACACGATAGATCCCCGGTCGGACTTTCATTCGCGTTACCCGCATGGGTTTCAGGCCCAATCTGGCGATGACGACATTCGACAGGGAAACTGATTTCTCTTTCGCTTTCCGGCCGGATGCATGATCATGATCCTCTTTGTTTTTGTCATGATGGCCCGTATGCTCCGCGCAGGACGCCGGCACGAATATCAGAGCGATCAGCAAAATCAATGCGCTCCTAATCGCTGAATAATTCATTTATCAACTCCCTGTTCAAGGCGTGCCCCTGGGCTTCGCGCAATCGCAATAATGACTTGCGTGCTTTCAACTCCATCCGATTTCGGCGATGGATGTATTCGAGCATTTCGCGATGCAGCTCAACGACTAGCGAAGGCTGGATAATCCCCCGGAGCATCTGCCTTTCAAGCCCGGCGTGAAGTCCCTTGATTCGAACCGACTTTCTTCGCGACGATTTCAATGCCGCCACTGCCTGCTTGTACGTTTTTTCCAGGCGAAGTCTATGCGCCGCAACACGTCGCCGCGCTATCCGCAGTTCGAGTCGCGACGCGGAGACGACGGTACGCGCGCCGGCAACGCCGCCCTGGTTCCGATGATACAACGGCAGGGTGATTCGAAAAGACAGCCCGACGTCGAACTGAGAATTTCTTCGTCCCGGCATGATGGAATAATTAATCGCGGAATCCGATACGATTCCAGTTGCGAAGCGCTCCGTTTCCGTGACGCGGCGATAATCAAGCGCGGGCCCGATGGAAAGATTCGGGATTGCTTTTGATTGCTGGAGCGTAAGACCCGCTTGCGCCATGGCGAGGCGTGCGCGGGCCAGCTTAACCTTTAGTGGTTCGCCGCCGGCGGCGCCCGGGGTCGGCCAGCGCAACCGTTGTGAAGAAGGTAGAGCCGCAAGAGTCAATTGAAATCCCGGGCCCATAATCAAGCGGAGGTCCGTAATCAGCCTGGCTCTCTCCTCAACCAGTTCCGCCAGGACTAAATCCGATGCACCCAGGGACGCGCGGAAGACCGCAAGAGCCGCGCGTGAAGACGGACTCAGAAATGGATAGCGTCGGATTCGATTAAGCATGCGCGCATAGGTGTGGCGGGCTTCGCGATGGGCGTTTTGTTCCATTTCATTGTGGCGAAGCCTGGTCAAGAGCGTGAGGACATCGGCGAGCGCTCGCCACCGCGCGATTTGAAGCAAAATGGTCGATTCCGTCAGTTCGGCCCGCGCGGACTTCACGCGTGCTTTGCGTTTCCCGCCCAGCTCCAATGTATGCGTATAAGCGATTTCGGCCGAAACATCCGCGCCATTGCCCGTGATGCGGCCATCCAGTTCGGGATTGGGTCGCTGATTGGCCTTCCCCGCGGCGGCGCGACGGACTCGCATGCGCATCATTCTGATGCGGACCACGGGATGCGATTTCAATGCGCAAATTCCAATCTCCGCGGCGGTCGTCGGCTTTCCGCAATTTATTTTCCGCTTCGCGGTCTTTTTAGCCTCGGAGGCGGCGCTTTCGGGCGGCGCGACGAATAAAGTCGCCGAGACTATAATGGCGGACATGACCCGGGACACCTGAAGGCGTGCCGGGTCCGGCCGCGGAACGCGGCTCGGGTATAATCTTCTATTCATATAACTTCTCCCGCTCCTTCGCGCGCAAATTGCGCGAAAGCTCATGCGAAATAGTTCGCAAGAAAAATCAGTATCTACAAACGGCGGAGGATGAAGTATCTTCATCCCCCATTGGAGGAGTTATGCGAAAGGAGGAGCCCGCGGACCCGCGGTCAGAATTATCGGGTAAGTGTCAAACGACCGATTTTCATGGAAGGTTCGGCCCTTATCCGCATGGAAAACGGGAATGGAAACATGCCGCCATTGAAAGGGAGCGACATCTTGAGCCAGTCTTTCCAGCGGTAAAGAGGATTCGAATGCATGTTCCAGAATTGACTCGGGCATGCAGCGATGCTTCTCGGCTTGATGCTCTTCGAGAGCACAACCATGCACTACCGCCGCGTTTTGAGTACGCGATTGACCATGCGTGTGATGAACGTGCGAACCTATGCCGGTCGACAGTGCGAGGGCTCCAAAATAAATACCCAGACACGAAGCACACAATTGAATTCGACGGCAGATGAGGCAGAACATCGGACTGAAAAGATACAAGGTCCTGAAGCATTGGTCAAGAACTTTCCTGGCTTTGCGATTATGGCATTGCGAATATGGCTTGCGGGCGATGGTCCCGCCGGCCGGTATGTACATGTGAGTACGGAGCACGTAATGGTTGAGCGGCATCGGATCGCCGTCATTGGAGCCTATGGCCAGGTTGGGCGAAAGCTGGTTGCCCTTTTATGTGAAGTACTGCCGCAAATCCCACTGCTCCTTCTCGGTAGAAACCGAGCTCTGCTGGAGGAAGTCGCGGGCGAAAAGCATGAGATTGCCGTTGTGGATGTTCGCGACCTGAATTCGCTTTCAAAAGCCCTTTCAAACTGCGGTATCGCGATTAATTGCAGCGGACCATTTCTAGCCCTGGGAATTGATGTAGCCGAGGCGGCTCTCATTGCTGGAACAAGCCTGATCGATATTGCCTCGGAGCAGGAGCACTATCGACGATTCATTGCGCTGGACGCGCGCGCGAAGAACGCGCGCTGTAGTTTGCTTACCGGAGCCGGGGCCTATCCGGGAATAACGGCCATGCTTGTTCTGGATTTGCTTCAACGAATGCCCGGCGCGAAAAAAGCACGGATGGCCTCCATGTCGGGCGTGCCCGAATCGCCTGAAGACGGCAGAGCGAGCATCCTCGCCGCGATACTCGAAATGCCCGGTCAACTTGAAGTGTTGCGGACCGGCAGACTCGTGTCGGTTCAACCGGGACGTTCAATAATGGACGTGCAATTTCGACCGCCTTTCGGGCAATGCAAACTCCTCGCGTGGCCGCAAATGGAGATTCTTGCATTGGCGGACAAGACCGGATTGCAGGAATGTGAAACGGCGGTCGCGCTAGGCGGCGATGCTTCGACTATACCGCTTTTTCTCATACACTTACTGCGACTCCTCCGGCCGACAAAAAACCGCGGTTTCTTGTATCGCTTGCTTTCCCGTGCCGCCGCGCGACGCGCACGCGAGGATTATGAATCGGGGAAGCGAAACAACTTCCCCGGTGGCGCGGCAATCTTTTCGGCCGTCGAAGGACCGGATGGTCGAATCGAAGCGCAGGCGTATTCAACGGATATGGCTCTCGCGACCGCATATCTCCCGGTTGCAATCGTCGCTCGGTATTTGAGTAACGGATTCCGACCGGGAGCGCGATTCGGCGGCTTCGAACTCGACTGGGATGATTTCGTTGATTTCAGCCGCCAACAGGAATGGGAATTAAACTTCACAGTGGACCACGGTTAGGTTATCTTCTTCGCTGACGTTGAACAATGCGTTTGGTCAGTACACAAAAGGAAAGTATCGCCTGGTTTTCTGCTTGTAGCCCAGATATTCCTCGCCATGGACGCGCTCCAGGTATTCCTCTTCGCAGCGAACCTGAACTTCGATAAAGAAGAAAAAGATGATACAAAAGATTCCCACCATCCAGGTCGGCCAGATGATCCAGAGTCCGGCGTACAAAAGAAATAACCCGGTGTAGGTGGGATTGCGAATCCAGGCAAATAGACCGCTTCGCACCAGAGGTGCGGTGTTTTTCTCATCAATGCCGACGCGCCAGGAAGCGCCCATCCATCGCTGAGCGAAACCACAGAGCGTCAGGCCGCATAGCCCCAGCGAAAAACCCAGGTAGTCGAACAAAGCCGAATCCGTTAACTCCAGGCGAACAAGCAAGGATCGAAATTGGACACCGGCACCGTGCAGTATGATCACCAGAACGGCATAAATAGTCAGGAATCGCATCAAGCCATTGAAATATCTTTGCAGGGGCGATGATGATTTTCCCATCACTGCCGGGTCCAGTCCTGTTTCGCGCCTTTGTGCCCGACGTTTACCGGTCCACAATGCCAGATAGCCGATGAAGAGCAGACAGACCAGCACAGTCTCACGAGATTTAGAAAGAGTTTCGAAGATGGTTTGCATATTTGCTTGCCTCACGGACCAGTATAAACACTGGACCATAGTCCATGGTCAATAGCCTTTCCGAAAAAATATGTTCCACACCCGGTGGTATCGGCACTAACCGAAGGCGACGAAATCAAAGCCG
>CAZGYS010000270.1:0-8347 GCA_964530305.1 uncultured Leptospiraceae bacterium | reverse complement strand
CATGACGATTCGGCTGGAGCCGGCGGTGAAAATCGCCGTCTCCGGCCCGGACGGTCAGTCACGGAATCTGGCTACGTCGGTGTTGGCCGCCAAACATTGCTGCGGTTTCTGGGAGTCATCCCTTCTGGGAGGCATCGGCAGCGGGGTCGGCAATTTTGGTCTGTTCCCCCACCAGGATTTCACTCTGCCGCCGGGGAAGTTCGCCAAGCGTCGCTTGTACTTTCCCTACGCTCGCGGGGGAAAACCGGGGAAGCTGGTTTTCTTGAAGCTGTACGATAACCGGGTGACCACCATCGCCGAGATTCCGTTGCCGTGAGGCAAGCGAGCCCGAGCCCACCGGCTGATTTTTTCGACTTTTGGGAAGATGCGGCACGAATTTTGACACGAATCTAGAATAAATACTTGACCGGAAGGCCCGTTATAGAGAGGTGTTCTTTTTTTGCTTCGGCTCTCCCCATGGCGAGACCGGGCAGAGGAAACCGATATCGGGATTCTTTCAAGAAATATCGACATCGCACTAATACACAGAAGGTAACCGCCCTCTTAGCTCAGTTGGTAGAGCGCATCCATGGTAAGGATGAGGTCACCAGTTCAAGCCTGGTAGAGGGCTTAATCCCGATTGGGGGTTAGGATTCAGGGATTAGTCGAAGTTTGAAACCAATGCATTTGGGTCGTCCTGCGGCGCCTCGGTGTCTTGTCATCACTTCTCTCCCCTCATTCTTAAGCTCCACTCGGCATTTGGCGGCTTCGAATCGGCTCTCTCCTTTCTTCACTGAAAAGAGGCGGATTCGAAGCAGGACGGAAAGACAGAGGCTGGTAGTTCAACGGCTAGAATAAGGGTCTCCAAAACCCTAGATGAGGGTTCGATTCCCTCCCGGCCTGTCTGCTTTATTTAGCGCCTCCCACTCGCGCTTCGCGCTTTGGGTGGCTAGTGAACGCCGCGACTCGGGCTTAGCCCTTCGCGGCTAGTGAGTGCTGCTACTCGGCCTCCGGCCTTTTGCAGCTAGTAGCGCCTCCGATTTGGGCTTTGCCCTTTCGAAGGCCAGGTTTCGCAAGCTGCGCTCCGTGCGCTTGCGATTGGCCGCAATGATTGAAGGATATAAAGAAGAATGCTGAAATTCTTAAAAGAAAGTCGAGAAGAGCTCAAGAAGGTCGTTTGGCCCAGTCGGGACGAAGTCCTGAATTCGACCCTGGTGGTTCTCGCGGCGGTCATCATTATTTCACTGTTCCTGTACGGCGTGGACAATGTCTTCGAGAGGCTCTTTGATTCCGTAGTCCGGCTCGGCACGGGCGGCTAACCTCTCACTTCGTCGACGGAGTAATCCTATGAGTAAGCAGTGGTACGTCATACGAACCTATTCTGGCCATGAAAATAAGGTCAAGGCCAGCCTTGATCGCATGATGGCGGCCAAGGACACGGCTGATCGTATCGGCCAGGTAAACATCCCGACCATCAAGGTTGCCGAGATGACGAAGAGCGGCAAGAAGCGCGTCGTCGAGAAGAAGTTCATGCCCGGTTATATCCTGGCCGAGCTCGACATGGACGATCAGCTTCGCTATCTCATCGGGCGGCTGCCTTCGGTTTCCGGCTTCGTCGGTTCTCCGGACCCCGAGCCGCTCTCCGAGGACGAAGTGCGGAACCTGATGGACGGTGGAGATACCATCGATAACGAATCGGAAGAAGCGCCCCACAAGGCTCACATTCTGTTCCAGGTGGGCGAGACGGTCAAAATCGTCGACGGTCCCTTCGCCAATTTTACCGGCATCGTGGACGAAATTATGCCTGATAAAGGCCGGCTGCGCGTGAAGGTCGAGATCTTCGGCCAGGCAACGCCGGTGGAGCTGGACTACCTGCAGGTGGCTTCGAACGTAGGGTAAAGGTCGAAGGGTCTAAAGGTTTCAGGGCTGAAAGGGACGCGATAAGCGAAATTTTATACGAACTGATTGTTAATTATGGAGTGAGTGCGATTCGCATTCAAATCAGAAGCAATGGCAAAAAAGAAAGTACAAACGCAGATTAAACTGCAAGTAGAAGCGGGCAAAGCGAATCCCGCGCCCCCCGTGGGACCGGCTCTTGGTCAGCATGGTCTCAACATCATGGAATTCTGCAAGCAGTTCAATGAAAAGACCAAGTCCCAGGCGGGCATCAAGCTGCCGGTGGTAATCACCGTTTATACGGATCGCAGCTTTACGTTTATTACGAAATCGCCGCCGGCGGCTCTGCTCATCAAGAAAGAGCTGGGTCTGAAATCGGGTTCCTCCGTTCCCAACAAAACGAAGGTGGGCAAGATCACCCGCGCGCAGCTGGAAAAGATCGCCGACATCAAGATGAAGGACCTGAACGCGAACGACGTCGACGCGGCCGTCCTGATTCTCGAAGGCACATGCCGATCCATGGGAGTGGAGGTTGAAAGATGAATCGCGGTAAGAAGTGGACCGAAGTTTCCAAAAAGGTAGATCGCGCGCAGGCATATGATGCCGATGAAGCGGTCAAGCTTCTGAAAGAAGTCAGTTATACGAAATTCGACGGCACCGTTGAAGTGTCCGCGAAGATTAATTATAAGTCCATGCAAAACGTGCGGGGCGTCATTAATCTACCCCACGGCACCGGTAAGGAAGTGCGCGTTCTGGTTTTCGCCAAGGCGGACCGTCACGCCGAAGCCAAGGAAGCCGGAGCGGACTTCGTGGGCGGAGCCGAACTGGTGGAGAAAATCCAGAAGGAAAACTGGACCGAGTTCGACGCCTGTATCTCCACGCCCGACATGATGAAGGACGTAGGTCGCCTGGGTCCCATTCTCGGTCGTAAGGGTCTGATGCCCAAGCCTCGAGCCGGCACCGTGACCACGGACATCGCCACCGCCATCAAGAACCTGAAAGGCGGTCAAATGGAGTATCGCCCCGACAAGACCGGCGTGGTGCACATGGGCGTAGGTAAGATTAGTTTTGATCATGAAAAGCTGGTGGAAAACATCAAGGCCGCCTATCAAACGCTGACGCGTGATAAGCCGGCCGACGCCAAGGGTGAATACATTAAGACATTCTTCGTCGCCCCGACCATGGGCCCGGCGATTCGCTTGAGCGCCCGGAACCTGACCTGAGGCCAAGAGAGATAGAACGAGGAATACAAAGATGCCTTCCGTAAGAAAAGTCGAAAAACTGAAAGAGATTCAGGATATCCTGAAGGAAAAAACAAACTTCGTGGTTACGACCTATTCCGGGTTGAACGTTGAGCAGATGTCCGAGGTGCGCCGAGATATTCGCGAGCACCAGGGCGTCATGAAGGTTGTGAAGAACAACCTGTTTCGCATCGCCCTGAAAGAGTCCCCCGAGCATCAGGCGGAAGCCGAGAAGTTCGATTCGGCTCTGGAAGGTCCCACGGCGGTCACCTTCGTAAACGGCGATTTCCCCGCCGTCAGCAAGTTGCTGGTGAAGGTGGCCAAGGACATGGCTCCGGTGGAAATTAAAGCCGGTTGCATGGACGGCAAATTCCTGGAGACCTCCGAGGTTCAGGCCATCGCAACGCTGCCTTCCCGCGAAGAGATGCTGGGAATTATCGGGCGCGGCCTGAATGCTCCGGCACAGAAAATCGCCACCGGCATGAACGAGATCATGGCCTCTCTGGCTCGCGGTCTCAAGGCGCTGGGAGAGAAGAACGGCGGCTGATTGTCGCTTTGTTCTTCGATGAATTGAGGCGATTCGCTTTAAGTGAATCGCAATGGTATCATACGTAAGATAGTACGAAGATACATTAAGTAAATGTATGCCGATTCGCGGGCGCTTTGCTCCGGGTCGCGAACACTAAAACTTTAGAACAGGATATATCAGGAGAGAAGAGATGGCAACTGATACTGCTGCACTACTCGAATCCATCGGAAATCTGACGCTGACCGAAGCGGCGGATCTCGTAAAGCAGATGGAAGAAAAATTCGGAATTTCCACGGCCGCGGCTGCCGTAGCCGTAGCTCCGGGTCCGAGTCAAGGGGACGCTGGTCCCAGCGATGACGACGCAACCTTCAACGTGATTCTCGAAAGCTTCGGCGAAAAGAAAATCGACGTAATTAAAGCCGTGCGTGAAGCGACCGGTCTGGGCCTGAAAGAAGCCAAAGACCTGGTTGAGAAGGGCGGACAGGCCGTTAAAGAAGGCCTGGATAAAGCCGGTGCCGACGAGCTTAAAGGTAAGCTCGAAGCGGCCGGCGCCAAAGTCAAGCTCGACAAAGCGTAAGCGCGCAATCGCCTTTCGCGTCTCTCCTGGAGGCGTCGGGCCCGCGTGGAGCATTCCTGCGGGTCGGGCGCCCGAAGAGAGGAAGCGAATGTTCGTGAATCAAAGCCGGGAAATCTCGGCGGCGATTCGCGCGTACGGCTTCGAAAACGCCGGAAAAGTATAGAGGCAATCGAACCGTACCAGATAAAAAGACCCGGGCTCGCCCGGGAGCTGTGCCTAACTTGAAGCTAGTACCGCGACACCACAGCTCAACTCCGTTATTTTTTACGACGCTCGTCGCGCCGGGGGCTCCGGTGCGTTCTATGCCGCGACGCCCGAGGCGCGTCCGCGGATTATACTAATATAATCGCCCACAGGAACTCAGATGTCAAAGACCAAAGTTCATAAAATTGTTAACATGGGTAAGATTACCGATACGGCCGCGATTCCGGACCTGATCGATATTCAGATCAAGTCCTATGGCTGGTTTCTCCAGCAGGATGCATCGCCCACGAAGCGGTTGGAGCAAGGCCTGGAAGCCGTCTTTCAGGAAACCTTCCCCATCGAGAGTCCCAATGAGGACATGGTTCTCGAATACGTTTCTTATTCCTTCGGGGATCCGAAATGGTCCGCCCAGGAATGTAAGAATCGGGATGCTTCCTTTTCATTGCCCCTGAAGGCGATTATTCGACTCATTAATAAGCAAACCGGTGAAGTTCGCGAACAAACGGTGTACATGGGCGATGTTCCCATCATGACCGCGCAAGGCACGTTCATCATCAACGGCGCCGAACGGGTAGTTGTTTCCCAGCTCCACCGTAGTCCCGGTATCTTCTTTTTCTACGACCAGGAAAAGCGCATCCACAGCGCGCGGGTGATTCCCTATCGCGGTTCCTGGCTGGAACTGGAGATGGATACCAAGGGCATTCTGGTAGCTCGTATCGACCGGAAGAAGAAATTCCCGGCCACCCTGCTGCTCAAGGCCATCGGTTATAATACCAACGAAGAAGTTCTGCGCCTGTTCTACGAAACAGAGAGTCAGCGTATGCTGGGCGCCACCATGCGCGAACTCAAGAAGGTCATCGGTCGTCGTCTGGCCAATACCATCCGCAATCCGGAAACGGAAGAGGTGGTCATGGACTCGGGTGAAAAGCTGAACGAGGACAACATCGACCTGCTCAAGGAAATGAAGATCAAGTCCGTGGACATGCTGATCTTCCCCTCCGGCAAGGACGACACCACCATCATCAACTGTCTGGAAAAAGACGGCACGGAAGATCACGAGCAAGCGCTCCAGAAATTCCACGCCATCATGCGTCCGGGCGAACCCTTCAACCCCGAGAACGCGAAAAACGAACTGAATCGTCTCTTCTTCGCGGACAAGACCTACGATCTCGGCGATGTAGGACGCTACAAGATCAACAACAAGTTCTCCTATCACAACAAGAAGGAATTCAAGGGCGTCAAGGACCGCTCTCTGCGGCCCGTGGACATCGTCGAAGCCCTGAAATACTTCGTGAACCTGGTAAACGAGGTTCCCGAGTATCACTACGACGACATCGACCACCTGGGCAATCGTCGCGTTCGCTCCGTGGGCGAACTCCTGATGAACCAGTTGAAAGTGGGCTTTTCGCGCATGGAACGCGTCGTGAAAGAGCGTATGACCGTGCAGGACATCGACGTCATCACCCCCCAGGCCTTGATCTCCATTAAGCCGGTCATGGCCGTCGTGAATGAATTCTTCGGTTCCAGCCAGTTGTCCCAGTTCATGGACCAGACCAATCCCCTGGCCGAACTGACCCACAAAAGACGACTGAACGCGCTTGGTCCCGGTGGTCTGTCCCGGGAGCGCGCCGGCTTCGAAGTGCGGGACGTTCACTACAGCCACTATGGTCGTATGTGTCCCATCGAGACGCCGGAGGGTCCGAACATCGGTCTCATCGTCTCCATGTCCTCCTATTGCCGCGTGAACGAATACGGCTTCCTGGAAACGCCGTATCGCAAGGTCGCCAACGGCAAGGTATCCAATCGTACGGAATACCTGACGGCGGACATCGAAGAGCATTACAATATCGCGCAGGCCAACGCGCCCCTGAACGACAACAATACCTTCAAAAACAAGATGGTAAGTTGCCGTCGCCGAATGGACTTTCCCTTCTGTCTGCCGGACGAAGTGAACTTCATGGATATGGCTCCGCTCCAGGTTGTGAGTGTTTCCACGTCCCTGATTCCCTTCCTGGAGCACGACGATGCCAACCGCGCCCTCATGGGTTCGAACATGCAGCGTCAGGCCGTGCCTCTGCTGGTGGACGAAGCTCCCTACGTGGGCACCGGCATGGAGCCCAAGGCCGTTTACGATTCGCGCATTTGCACCATTGCCGCGGGCGACGGTGTCGTCGTGAAAGTGGACGCGGAAGCCATTCACGTCAAACAACAGGGCGTCAAGGAGCCCGTCGTTTACGAACTGACCAAGTTCAAGCGTTCGAACCAGGGCACCTGCGTGAACCAGAAGCCCATCGTGGGCGTGCACCTGGCTCCTTTCGACGGCAAGGTCACCAAGCTGACGAACGACATCATGGAAGTCACCAGCGGCGAAGGCGTCGTTGAGCAGTTCGCCATGCGCGGACAGGACATTCAGTACGAAGCCAGCGTAAAGAACGGCAGCAATGTTAAGCAGGGCGATTTCCTGGCGGGCCAGAAGGTCGTCTCGGAAATCCGCGACGACGAAGCCGGCCTGATCAAGCGCCGCGGCACCATTCTGGCCGACGGTCCCGCCGTGGACCATGGTCGTCTGGCGCTGGGTAAGAACGTGCTCGTGGGCTTCATGCCCTGGGAAGGCTACAACTTTGAGGACGCCATTCTCATGAGTGAGCGCGTCGTGCGCGACGACGTCTTTACGTCGCTGCACGTCGAGGAATACGAAATCCAGGCGCGGGAAACCAAGCTGGGTCAGGAAACCATCACTCGTGATATTCCCAACCTGTCGGACAAGGCGTTCCGCGATCTGGATGAGAACGGTATCGTGCGCATCGGCGCCGAGGTTCGCGCCGGTGATATCCTGGTCGGTATGGTAACGCCCAAGGGCGAAGCCGACCTGACTCCGGAATATAAACTGCTGCACTCCATCTTCGGTGAGAAGGCCAAGGAAGTTCGCGACACCTCCCTGCGCATGCCCAATGGCGCGGAAGGCATCGTCATCGACGTTAAGCGTTACTCGCGCGAAACGGGCGACGAACTGGCCGCCGGCGTGGAAGAGCAAGTCAAGGTCTACGTCGCGCGCAAGCGCAAGCTCCAGGTAGGAGATAAGATGGCCGGTCGCCATGGCAACAAGGGCGTCATCGCCCGGATCATGGCCATCGAGGACATGCCCTACATGGAAGACGGCACGCCGCTGGACATCGTTCTCAATCCGCTGGGCGTTCCCTCGCGAATGAACCTGGGTCAGATTTTCGAAACCGAACTGGGTTTCGCCGGCCACAAGCTGGGCATGAAATTCGAAACCCCGGTTTTCGACGGCGCCAGCGAGGAAGACATCAAGGGTTTTCTTAAGGAAGCCGAGCTGCCGGAAGACTGCAAGTTCCAACTGTATGACGGTCGCAGCGGCGAGCAATTCGAAGGCAAGGTCTTCTGCGGTTTCATCTACATGCTGAAACTGGCTCACCTGGTGGACGACAAGATTCACGCCCGTTCCACGGGACCGTATTCGCTGGTTACCCAGCAGCCGCTGGGTGGTAAGGCCCAGTTCGGCGGCCAGCGACTGGGAGAGATGGAGGTGTGGGCTCTGGAAGCTTACGGCGCGTCTCATACCCTGCAGGAACTGCTGACGGTGAAATCGGACGACATGCTCGGCCGGGCTCGCATCTACGAGGCCATCGTCAAGGGTATCCACTCCATCAAACCGGGTATTCCCGAGTCCTTCAACGTTCTTATGCAGGAACTGCGCGGACTGGCTCTGGACGTCTCGCTCTACAACTCGCGGGATGAACGGGTCGAACTCACGGATCTGGATGATGAATTCCAGCGTGGGGGCCGGAAGAATAAGATAAAATTGGAGACTATAGAGAAAGTCCTCTAGGGTCTAAAGGTCGAAGGGTGCAAGGGTCAAAGGGCCGCAGGGCTGGCCCTTGCCGATTTCGTCCGAAGTTT
>CAZGYS010000269.1:0-8351 GCA_964530305.1 uncultured Leptospiraceae bacterium | reverse complement strand
GCGCGCGCTGTGGGGCGACCTGGGATATACCGAACCGTCGTTTGCCCATGGACCGGACTTATTGCGCGAATACCTACCGAACTGCCCGGCCGACTTTCGACCGGCCCGGGGCGAGAGTATCTGTCTGGCGCGCGTCGCCGGGGCGCCGGTAGCGGGAGCGAAGCCCGCGGTCGGCGCGGGAAACTACCGGGGCTTCAGCTTCAATTCGTAGAGCTGTTTATTGTTCCCGTTAATAATCGCGATTTTCAGATTGCCCTTCGCGTCGATGTTCACCAGGCCGAAATTGAACCAGGCCTTCGCGGCTTGGAAATTTTGTGCGCCGTTGATTTTCTCCGGGCCGTGAAAGAACAGGCGCTCCGGTCGCAGAGTGGGGTCGAGATCGCGATTGGGATACAGCCCCGCGCTCAAGGGGCCGGTCACCACCTCATGGAGGACGAAGTCGTCTCCGAAAGGGCGATAGCGCAGGACCTGCGCGAAGTGGACATCCGTGGTAATCCAGACGAGATTGCGAACCCGCCTGGCCCGCGCGAATTCCAGGATGGATTTGAGTTCCCGCTCGTAGCCGGTGTTCTCCTTGTAATTCGCCCATCCGTCCCGCCCGCGAAGGGGAGCGTTGGTACCGGTGGGAATGGACATGGG
Organism: uncultured Leptospiraceae bacterium; assembly: GCA_964530305.1. Lineage (GTDB taxonomy): Bacteria > Spirochaetota > Leptospiria > Leptospirales > Leptonemataceae > CAZGYS01. The sequence goes on along the minus strand of CAZGYS010000269.1, from coordinate 7,712 downwards.
TACGCTGGAGACGACGAACTTCCAGACGGCTTTCGATTCCGCGAGGCCTTGCAACAACCATTCTCTTTGTTCCTTGCCCAGCATGGTCTTGGGGCGCGGGCCCGTGTCCGGCTTTGCATTGGCTTCGCGATACGTGCGATTATCCAGAATAAAGAACTCCAGGTTGGCGCCCCAATGAAACGAACGATGGAAAGGCGCGGAGGTCTTGGCTTGCTTACCCGCCGAGGCGATGGGATTGTACTCCCGAAAGGCCCGCACGCCCCGGCGCAGCACCTTTGCCGCGTCCGGATAGGTGGGATTCGGGCTTCGCGCGCCGGGAGGACTGAAATCATTGTAGACCTCATGGTCGTCCCAGAGGGCGTAATAGAATGTTTCGTTCAGTAAAGCGCGATAGCTCTTGTCCGAGCGATTGTAACGCCAGTGTGCGCGGATGTCCTCCAGGTTCACGGACTTACCGGCGGTCATGGGAATCTGAACATTGCCGAACAGACCCGTCTTTTTGCATACGTCGTCGGCGTAGATCAAATCGCCCAGGGCTATGAAAAAGTCGGGTTTGCGTTCGCGCATGGCCCGCAGGGCCGGAAAGCCTTCCTTCGCGTCCCGGCAAACGTTCTGGCCGGCAATATCGCCTCCGAAGGCGAAAACCACCGGTTGCACCGTGTTCGAAGCGGGGGGCATGCGAAAGCGATTGCGCAGGGCATGATAGGGCGCCCGTTGTCCGGCCGTATGAGGAGTGGAAGCGCACCAGGCGGCGTATTCGTATCCGCGGTCGGGGACCAGGCCCGTCAGGGGAATGCGAGCCGTGAAATCGCTTTTTTTCGGAGTCGGGGCGCTCCAGGCGCGCGGGGGCGCGTTCTTGTCCGGCTCGTGGACGCGGAGGTTCAAGTAGGAGTGGCGCGGGCAGCGGCCCCAGAAGAGCAGTGCATCGGGGCGGGCGTCGCCCAGGGCGATTCCCTGGGGCAGTGCGCCGTCCCGGGGCGAACCGCAACCGACAAGCAGCACAATCAGCAGCACGACCGCGGCAACGGCAAGCAACCGGGCCGTCATTTTTCGCCTTCCGCGAATTCCAGGCGGTCACCCTCCAGGATACGATAAAAGCAGGACTTGCGACTTTCGCCGGAGGCGTCCCGGGTATGGCAGGCGCCCGACTTGCGCGGCGTTACCAGGTAGAGCAGGGAATTCTGTTCACAATTGACTCGGATTTCGCGGATGTCCAGGTAGTCGCCCGAAGTGGCGCCCTTGATCCACAACTCATTGCGCGAAGTGGACCAGAAAACGGCCGTGCCGGTTTCCATGGTCGTGCGCAGGGCCGTTTCGTCGGCGTAGCCGATGATGAGGACTCGTCCGGTCTCGGCGTCCTGGGCCACGGCCGGGACCACGCCTCTTTCGCTGGTTCGGGAGATTTTCCCGATTTTATCCCAGTCGAGCCGAAGCTCCGCCCCTTCTTCCAGAACTTTATCACTCATAGGTTCCTTGTGGCTCTTCCGGAAATCGCGTCATGTCTTTTTTTGCCGATCCATTGAACTTTCGTCCCGCGGATCCGGTCTACAGCACAGAGGTTGGAGCGGAGAATAATAATGAAAACAATTAATAAAGTTTTACTGATGGGCGGCCTGTTCACCGGCGGCCTGATGCTCGGCTGTAGCGATCAATCCAGCAAGGACGCCTCGGCCCCGAGGCAAGAACAATCCCTGGGCATCCGTCCCGGGAGTACTTCCATGAGTTTGAAGGGGCAATCCTCCGTCAGCGGCGGCGCCAAAAAACGTTCCCGGGCCGCGGACAAACTTGCGGATGATCAAGACACCATCAAAGAGGAAACGAAGACCCGGGGTAAGGGCGGCAAGAAGCGCCGGGGCCTCATGCTCTTGCGTCCTTTTGATAAGGCCAGTGGACGCTATCTGGAATACACGGTAAATCTATCCTACAAGACGAAGGACCTGGAGAAATCGCGCAAGCTGTTGCTGGACGTGGTTTCCAAATACGGTTTCGTCAAGTCGTCCCGTGCCTCCGCCGCCGGCGATGTTCCTTATATGAATGCGGGCATTCATCTTAAAGCCGAGGACCTGTATGCCGCCCTCAAGGAACTGGATGCCCTGGGCGAACTCAAGAGCGCGAACATGCGTTCCACCGACCATACCGAAAACATGTTCTGGCGCGGCATTCAAATGCGTCGCGAGGCCCTGCGCCTGCGCCGGAAAGCCGGCTTCGGTCGTATCGCGCCTACGTCTAAAAACTGGGTTCATCGCAATCGCTCCCTGGAGCAAAGCGAAAACAACGAAGACAAGGCCCGTTTCGAGCGCTGGAAGATGCGCGACCGAACTTCCTGGGCCAAGGTTACCGTTAATCTGAGCGGACCCGATCTCCCCGCCGCGGTACGCGTGCCCAATTATCGAAAGGCGCTCGTCGGGCTCGTGAACATGGCCCTGGGAATCAGCTACGGCCTGGTGTGGCTGTCGCCGCTGTTCGTGCTGATCGGATTGGTCGTCATGGTCATTCGCAAGCGCAAGGCGATTTTCGGCCGCTTTAAGAAAAAGCCGGAAGCGAACGAATAGGTCGGATAAGACTAGCCCTTCAATCGCGCGCGAACCTCCATCAGGGCGTAGCCCAGGAGGTTCAAGCCTTTCCACCCGGCGGGTGTCGTCGCCGCGGAGTCATCCGCGGCAAGGCCGATGCCCCAGACCGCGTCCACGGGGCTGGCTTCCACAAGCACCCGGTCTCCCGTCCCCAGGAGAAAGCCGCCCATGGCCGGGTGCCGGCGAAACTTCTCTACATTGCCGGTCACGACGATCTTGAAGCGATGCTCTTCCCAGGCCGCGTTGTCGAAACCCCGCACCTTGCGGCCCAGCTTTTTGGCTTCCCCCGGATTTCCGGCGGCGATGATCTTCGCCTGGATTTCCGAGTCCCCGAACAGGCGCGCTTTCTCCGCCATCATGTAGTGTTCGGCCGTCAGGTAGGTCGTACCTTCGACCTGGAAGGGCGCGGGAAACCACTGGGAGAAACAGGATTTGTCGATTTCTCCCTGCCTGCGCGGGCGATGGCCCCAGAAGTAAACATATTTCGGTCGGGCTCCCGCTTCCAGGGCCTGGAGCAGGTCGGCGTTGTTTCTTGCATCAGTGGGTTTCATGTTACTTGTCCGGAGTCCGCTCCCCCAGCCGTCCCATTCCGTCGGCGAGACGATTGGTTAGTCCATGAGACGAATCGCCGTTGTAAAGCCAAACAGCGGACCTAAAAGAATTGCGCCCGGGGCCGGGCTCATTGATCCTGCGCCTGTGTCCGGGACAGCCCTTTCATTAAACGAATTCGCCGAGCGGGAGAGCCCGCGCGGCGTCGCCGAACTTCAATTACCGCGCATCCCGCGCTTCCAGGGGGAAGTGCGATTGCCGGGCAGCAAGTCCATCTCCAATCGAGCCCTGATCATGGCGGCCCTGTGTCGGTCGGCCGTGGAAATCCGCAACCTGCTGGATGCCGATGATGTGCGCGTCATGCGTGAGAACCTGCCCGAGCTGGGCGTCATGGTTCTGGAAAAACCCGGCCGCGGAGACGGAAGCGGCGTGGGCGATCGAACCGGGCCCGTACTCATTACCGGCAGCGGCGGACCGTTCAAGGTGAATCGCCTGGAGCTTAACCTGGATAACGCGGGCACGGCCATGCGTCCCATGACCGCCTTGCTGGCCGCCGGTTCGGGGGAGTTCGTCCTGGACGGAGACGAGCAGATGCGTCGCCGTCCCATCGGAGAGCTGGCCAATTTTCTCAATGAGCTGGGCGCTCAGGTAAGCGCGGTCAACGGCTGTCCGCCCCTGACCATCAAGACTTCCGGGCTGCGCGGCGGGCCCTTGAAGATTCGCGGCAAGCTGGCTTCCAGTCAGTTTTTAAGCGCGCTGCTCATGGCCGGGCCCTTCATGCGCGACGCGGACCTGGATTTCGAGCTGGACGAGGAGCCCATCAGCAAGCCCTATATTGATCTTACCATTTCCATGATGGCCGATTTCGGCATCGTCGTGGAGCGGGACGGCTATCGTCGTTATCGCGTGCCCCGGGGACAATACGAATCGCCCGGAGTCTATCACGTCGAGGGCGATGCGTCGGCCGCCACGTATTTCATGGCCCTCGGCGCCTTGCCCGGCAGCGGACCCGTCACGGTGCACGGCCTTTCGCGCGATTCCCGTCAGGGGGACGCGGGCTTCGCCGGTTTGTTGAGCGACATGGGCGCCCGGGTGGAGTGGGGCGAGAACTCCTGCACGGTTACGGGCACCGGCGCGCTCAAGGCCCCGGACCTGGACATGAATCACATGCCCGACGCCGCCATGACCCTGGCCGTGCTGGCGCTGTTCGCCGAAGGCGAAACCCATATTCGCAATATCGAAAATCTGCGGGTGAAGGAATCGGAACGCATTCGCGGTCTGCGTACGGAGCTGGAAAAACTGGGTGCTTCGGTGCGCGAAACGCCCGACAGTCTTCATATCACGCCCGCGTCCGAGTATCGCCCCGCGAGCATCGAAACCTACAAGGACCATCGCATGGCCATGGCTTTCTCCCTGGCCGCGGCGGCGACGGACGTTCGTATTCAGGATCCGTCCTGCGTGGGCAAAACCTATCCCGAATACTTTCAGGATTTTTTGACCTTGATCCCGGAGAACGCTTAAGAGTCCGCCATGGAGAGGCATCAGGATTTTCTGGACAAACTGGAGGAAAGTCGCAATGGACACTTTCTTCTGGAGGAACGCCTGGGGCGCGCCATGTTGCAGGTCTTCGCGCCGGGCGGCAAGGGCACGCCCGTTCGTCTTACCGACGTCATGGCGCGCGTATCGCTCTTCGGTCTGCGCAACTTCGATAAGGCCCTGATCGAATCGGTTGTGGAGGACGCGGACGGCCAGGCTCACGACATCGGCGAATGGGTCATGCCCGATCCCGTGGACGCGAAACTGGAAGTGCAAATCGCCGAGGATAAATTCAGCGTGGAAATTCTAGTGCGCCCGCCCGTGCACGGCGGCCGCGCGGTCACGGATGATTTCATTCGCTCCACGCTGGGTGAGCACGGCGTCGTCTTCGGCATCCTGGACGAGCAGGTAGCTAAAATCGTCGCCCACTACGGACCCGATAACTCCAAAAAACCCGAATCGCGCAAGCCTTCGCGGGCCGTCATCGCCCGGGGCAAGCGTCCCGTGCCCGGCAAGAACGGTACGGTGGAACACGAATTCAATCCCAATCCCCGCGCGCGACCCGAGGTCAAACCGGGGGAGCGCACCGGCGAACGGGTGGACTTTCGCAATCTGAACGTAATCCAGAGCTGCGAAGCCGACGCCCTGCTGGCGCGCATCACCGATTCGGTTCCCGGTCAACCGGGGATGAACGTCCTGGGGGAAGTGGCACATCCGCCCGAAGTGGAAGGCGCGCGCTTGCATATGGGGCGCAACACTCGCCTCAGCGACGACCAGAAAGAACTCTATGCGAATATCGCCGGGCAGGTGCGGGTGGAGGACCGGCCCGACTCCGGTTCGGCGCGTATCGACGTGGAAGAGGTTTTGCGCCTGGAGTCGGCCGACTATTCCACCGGTCACATTGATTTTCCCGGCACGGTGGTGCTGGCGGGCACGGTGCTGGACGGCTTCGAGGTCAACGCCGAGGGAGACATCGTCATCGAGAAAAGCGTGGGCAATGTTCGTCTGAAAGCAAAGGGCGATATCATTTTATCCGGCGGCATCGTCAGCCGGGGGCAGGCGTCGGTTCAGGCCGGCGGCGATCTCTACGCGCGTTTTATTCAGAGTTCCACCGCCTTTTCGGCCGGCAGCATTTTTATCGAAGAGGCGGCCATGCACGCGCGCCTCACCGCCGCGCGGGACATTCTCATCGAGGGCGGCCGGGGCGAACTCATCGGCGGCACGGCCGTTTGCGGACGCCTTCTGCGCGTGCGAAAGCTGGGCGCCCGCAATGAGACCTCCACTCGAATTACCGTGGGCCTCAGTCCCGAGGTCATGGAGCAGTTACAGGCGCTGGAAGACGAATATCTGGAAAAGAGCGCCACGCTTCAAAAAGTGGAAATGCACATTGCCCAGATTGAAGAGGCGCGCAAGCGCGGTAAGCAGTATGAAGAAAACCAGGACGAGACCTTCGAAAAGCTGAAGGTCATTCGCGGTAAATACGAAACGGCCCTGGCCAATCTGGACGAACAGCGAGAAAGCCTCTACGCGCGTATCAAGCCCAATCCGTCCGCGGCGGTGGAAGCGGAAATGGGCGCGGAGCCGGGCGTGGAGATTCACTTCGGCGCCGGCATCAAGCGCTATCTGGTGGAACGCCGTCCCATTCATACCTACTGTCGTTTCATTATTGAAGAGAACAGCATCGTGCTGCGCCACTCGGATCTCTGATTTCGCCCCGTAAAAAAATAAAAGAACATTTCGTCTCTTCGCGCATCCAATACCTGGAGTTAAGGCCATGAGACGTACAGCATTCATTACCGGTATCGTTTTACTGATCCTGTCCATGGGCGGAGCTTGCATATTGTTCCACAAGCGGCCCTGGAAGAACGCGGAGCAACGCACGCGCTTCATGTTGAAAATGACCACGGAGCTGGTTTCGCCCGTTCCCAATCATTGCATTGATGATTTGCACGACAAGTTAAAGAAGCACACGTCCATGTCGCCGGACATGATCGAGGCGCACTTTCCCCGTACGGCCATGGGTATTAATCCCGGGGATTCCGTGAAAGGGGAAGTCGTGCTGGTACAGGACTCCGAAGTGCGCGCGTGCGAAGACGCCCTGCGTTCTTGCGGCAACTGTCATCTCCCGAAAAAGAACAACTGCGACTACCAGGTGTTTTACGAAGACGAAAAGTCGGGCAAAACCACATCCGTCTACGGGCGGGTCTACAAGCGTCAATGGAATCGCTTGATTATGGATCAGCGAGACGGCTTACCGGTTTCCATTCCCGTGAATCGGATCAAAAAAAGCGTCTGGATCAACGGCGCGGATCCCCTGCATACCTGGTGGGACTTCAAGAACTTCGGCAAGAAGGGCGAGACCGCCAAACGCATGCTGCACATCGCCGCTACCCACGGCGTAGCCTGCGTCAACTGTCACGTTCGCCACGGCGACTTTCGCCTGACGAAGGAAGGCAAGGAATTCAAAAAGACGGGTCGCGTGATCAAGCGCGTGCCCCTGAACGCCTTCCACTAAACGCCTTTCACTGAATCGCTCCGGCGATTTTCAAGTTGACTCCCGGCCTTTTGTCGGGAGGATACTAAATCGTGAAACGTACTCCCCTGATTTTCGGAATCCTGCTGCTGTTGACGGCCCTGACGGCGTCCTGTATTTTTATCAAGACCAGGCCCTGGGATAATTCATCCCAGCGCGCCCGCTTCATGCTGAACATGGCTTCGAATCTTCTCGCGCCCATTCCCGACAACTGCATCGACGACGCGCACCAGCGACTGAAAGCAAAGGGGCTGGCCCGCCCGGGAGACGTTCACCAGGCGAAGCTTCTTCTCACTCAGGCGGGGAACGGTTGCGAAAAAGCCCTGACGTCCTGCGGCCATTGCCATCTGCCGGCGCCCGGTTCGGGTCTATATGAGATTCGTCACGGCGAAGGCAAGGCGACGCGCGGTCGGGTGCTTGGACTAAAAGACGGCAATCTGATCATCGCCGCGGGCGAATCCGATTCTCAATCCATCCCGGCGCTCTCCGTCAATACCAGTGTGCCCCTGGCCGGGGTTTCT
>CAZGYS010000268.1:7441-8438 GCA_964530305.1 uncultured Leptospiraceae bacterium | reverse complement strand
CTTCGTCGACGCGCGGCGTATAGGCGGACAGTAGTTTTTCCGAGAGGCGCGCGTGCAAGCTTTCAAGAAACCAGGCGCAACGGCCCATGTGATGACCGATGAGAATCTTGAAATCGCACGAACTCGAATTAATGATCCAACTGCCTTGAAACTCCAGCAGGCGCAAGAGTGCATACACGAACGCGGAGAGCTCCCGCTCGGTGGTTCGAAATTCCTCCGTGCGGATCAACTGGTCTTCTTCCGGGGCGGTGGGGGTTTCCCCTTTCCCGTTGAAGAGTCCGAATTGTATCGGGACGCGCATGTCTTGAAATAGTGCTCCGCTACCGAACTCGTCAAGGGTATTTACCAGCGCCGACGAAACATGATTGCCGCTCGGGGTCCCGGCCCCTTCACATTATGTCTTGACCATTTGGTCCAGACACCCGTTTTTAGAATCCGGAGGCCCGCCCCATGCCCTGGGAGAAATCATTTGATGTGGAACAGGCCCTTGATCGCGCGAAGGAAGTCTTCCTGACGAAAGGTTACGAAGGCACCTCCATGGCGGATCTGCTGGAAGCCACCGGCCTGAACAAGGGCAGCCTCTACAATGCCTTCGGCAGTAAGAAAGAACTCTTCAACAAGGCCCTGCTTCGCTATGAACAAGAGGAGCGCAAGGCGAACCTGCGGGAACTGGAAGCCCTGGATCAGCCGGTGACCGCCATCAAACGCGTCTTCGACGACATGGTGGAGCCGTCCGTGCCCCTCAAAGGTTGTCTGCTGATCAACACGGCGCTGGACCTGCCCAATCACGATGCGGAGGTTGAGGCGACGGTCAAGGCAGGCATAAAGGACCTGGAAGCGTTCTTCACTCGGCAACTTGAGCTGGCCCAATCCCGACGGGAAGTTTCCCGCAAACTCAATGTCCCGCGCGTCGCCGGCGGCCTGACGGCTTTGGTAGTGGCCATTCGCGTCCTGGAAAGAGGGGCTCTGAATCGCCCGGGACTGATGCTCATCCGTG
>CAZGYS010000268.1:0-7431 GCA_964530305.1 uncultured Leptospiraceae bacterium | reverse complement strand
CGGCATTGCTCGAACAGTAACGGCAAAAAATTCTAGAAATGTATTGACCAATCGGTATAAACTATTTTCTTGAGTCTAGACCATTTGGTCAAAACTATCGTGAGCAAATCAATCCGCGCAATGGAATTCGAAACCATCAACCAGGGCTACAACTCCGTCTTCAAGCCCGGACGCATGACTATTGGTTTCGCCGTGCCCCTGGAAAGCTACCCCGACGGTCCCGTGCCGACCATGAAGGAGCATCTGGCCGGAGTCCAAATGGCCGAGGAACTCGGCTTCGCGGCCGTCTGGCTGCGCGATGTGCCGTTCAACGTGCCCTCTTTCGGCGACGCGGGCCAGCTTTTTGATCCCTTCGTATATCTGGGATTCCTGGCCGCCCATACGAGTCGCATTGCGCTGGGCGCGGCGAGCATCATCTTGCCCCTGCGGCATCCGGCCCACGTGGCGAAAGCCGCCGCCAGCGCCGACGTTCTATCAAAGGGCCGCGTGATTCTCGGCATTGCCTCGGGCGATAGGCCGGACGAATATCCCGCTCTCGGCATACCATTCGCGGAACGAGGCGAACGCTTTCGCGCTAGCTTCGACTATATCAGACGCATGGCCGATCAAGCTCCGGCTTTCGAGAACCCCTACGGCGCCCCGGCGAACCAAATGGACATGCTGCCTAAACCTCGGGGCGGGCGCTTGCCGTTGTTGATCACGGGCGGCAGCACGCAAGCTCAAGATTGGATTGCGCGTAACGGCGACGGCTGGATGATCTATCCGCGCAATGTCGTCCTGCAGGCGCAAACCATCGCCGATTGGCGCGCGAAGGTCGCCGCGGCGAATCGCCCCGACCAACCCATCCTGCAACCACTCTATTTCACGCTGCACGAAGATCCCGACGCACAACCGGAACCGATTCACCTGGGCTTTCGCTCGGGCATTCGCGCCCTGCGCTCCTACCTGGACGCGCTGGAGGAAATCGGCGTCAATCACGTGGCGCTCAATTTGCGCTTCAATGGGAACGGAGTGGAGCGAGTCATGAAAACCCTGGCCGACGAAATTCTGCCTGACTTTAATTCCAATGACGCGTCCGGGAAAGGAGAAAAGTCATGAAAAAAACCATCCTTATTACCGGTGCCACCGACGGCATCGGCCTGGAAACCGCCCGCACCCTGACCGACCTGGGACATCATCTATTGCTGCACGGGCGCGACGCCGCGAAGCTCGATAAAACCAGGAACAATCTGACTTCGCCGAACGGGACGACCGCTCTCGAAACTTACGTGGCCGATTTAATGCGTCCGTCGGACGTGCACGCCATGGCCGACCAGATTGCGCGTAAGCATCAACGGCTCGACGTATTGATCAACAATGCCGGGGTCTACAATACGAAGGAACCCGTCACCGGCGACGGCCTGGATGCGCGTTTCATGGTCAATACCATCGCGCCTTATCTACTGACGAAACGCCTCTTGCCGCTTCTGGATGATTCCGGTCGCGTGGTTAACTTATCTTCCGCCGCGCAGGCGCCCGTGGACCCGCAAGCTCTTCTGGGACGCGTGAAACTCTCCGCCGGCGAAGCTTATGCCCAGAGCAAGCTGGCTCTAAACATGTGGTCCCGTCCGGCCGTCTTTTCTCTCCAGGGCAAGGGGCCCATGATTGTCGCGGTAAATCCCGGCTCCCTGCTGGCGACGAAAATGGTGCAGCAGGCTTTCGGCATAGCCGGCAACGACATTCGCATCGGAGCGGACATTCTGGTTCGCGCCGCGCTTTCGGATGAGTTCGCCGACGCCTCCGGAAAATATTTCGACAATGATTCGGGGCAATTCGCGCCATCTCATCCCGACGGAATGAACGAAGAAAAAATCCAGGCGGTGGTCCGGACCATGGAAACCGTGCTCGCCGATATAACTTAAACCACAAGGAACAAAACATGAAAGCCGTAGGATTTAAACGCTCCCTGCCCATTGGCGAAGCCGAAAGTTTCCTGGAATTTGAAACCGAAAAACCGACGCCCGCGGGCTACGACTTGCTTGTCCAGGTACAAGCCGTATCCGTGAATCCGGTGGATTTCAAGATCCGACAAAACGCCGCGAAAGACGGCGAACTGGACGAGCCTCGAATCATCGGCTGGGACGCCTCGGGAACGGTCGTGGCCGCGGGCGAAAACGTAACTCGCTTCCAACCGGGTGACGAAGTCTTCTACGCGGGCGATTTGACTCGCGCCGGGAGCAACGCCGAATTTCAACTGGTGGACGAACGCATCGTCGGCAAAAAGCCGACGCGGCTTTCCCACGCCCAGGCCGCGGCGATTCCGCTGACGGCCCTGACCGCCTGGGAATCCCTATTCGACCGTATTAAGTTAACGGATAAAGACCGGGGCAAATCGGTTTTGATTCTCGCGGGCGCGGGCGGCGTGGGCAGCATTGCCGCGCAAATTGCGAAACAGGTGGCCGGGCTGACGGTCATCGCCACGGCGTCCCGGCCCGAATCGCGCGAATGGTGTAAAAAGATGGGAGCCGATTTCGTCATCAACCATCGCGACCTGAAATCGGAACTGGAAAGCATCGGGCACGAGCATGTGGACTATGTACTGGACTTCGTGGACATCAACGCTTACTGGGATACCATCGCCGAAATAATCAAGCCCCAGGGACACATCGTTTCCATCACCGGCAGCGACGCCCCCCTGAACCTGAGCATTCTTAAAACGAAGAGCGTCACCCTCTCCTGGGAATTCATGTATACCCGCTCCATGTTTCAGACCCATGACATGGCCGTTCAGCATGAAATTTTGAATCGCGTAGCCGAGCTTCTGGACGACGGCACCCTTAAGACTACGCTGACGACGACTCTCCAGGGTTTGTCGGCGAACACTCTAAAACAAGCCCACGAACTTCAGGAGTCCGGCAAGACCATAGGTAAGACGGTCATCGCCTTTTGACGTGAGGTTCGAGGCGATTCGCCCGACCAGTCTCGACGTTCATCGTGGAAGGCGAATTCTCGCTTTTCGCGCCACATCGACGACGGCACGCCAGATATCGGGATTATTCACGGACGATCGCTGGCGCGATTCCCGCCACCACGTTTTCTTGAGGCCTTCGCGCCTGGAAACCACGTCGTCGGCCCGGTCGAGCGCTTCGAGTACGCGTCGGACCAGACCCGGCCCTCGGAAATTGAGGTCGCGCACGATGCGTCCGCCGCCGACATACTTCATCCGCGTTATTTCGCCGGACAAACTTAACTTCCGCGTCCGTTCATATCGATGGGCGAATTCCGCCCAGAAACGAGAAGCAGCATAACTCTTCTTCCAGAGCGAACGCACATCGCTCCGGGTTCGCGGCCAACCGCCGCGGCGCCCATCGCCTCTTGCCAGCGCGCTCTCCACCCAGCGCGCCATGCCTTCCGTAAACCAACGATTCTTGAACAGCGTATATCCGTTCTGATACTGATGAAATAATTCATGGGCCGGCGTGAGATTCGCATCCGACAGGTCCGCCTTGATGTCGATGAAGAGCACCCGCGTAGGACGCCCTCCATCGATGGGCTTGCGAAAATTAATCAAGGCATCATAAGCTCGGCCGCGATATCCTTTCATGTCCCCACCCAGGACATGCACGTCCAGATACTTGACCCGATCACGATAGCGCGGGCTGTCGAGGGGACTGCGCAAATTCAACGCGCGACGGTATACCGCGTCGGCCACCTTCAACTGCAGCAAAACATTTTCGATGCGATCCGGTATGCCGTTGCGATTTACATCGACTCGCTTGCGCGGCGGCAGCGCGTCCGGCCCGCGTAAGGAGTAGAACACGCGAATACGACCTTCGCCATGCATGCGTTCCAGCGCGCGATAGCGGTCCTTCCAGCCGGCATGGGCATCATGGAGAGGCAACACGGACAGACCCAGGCCGACCGTACAAACCATACGCGCAAGGAGGCGGGGGGTTCGATTGAGCATGGGGCGATGGTATCCGAATCGCTCGGGGCCGCAAGGAATTTCGAAATTACCGGTTCCATCCCCCGGGGCCGGCACGCATGTTAAGGCGCCGCGTATATCCCATGTCCCGGTAAATACCCGCTGTGACCGTGTGGCATCTCGATCGCCGTCATGCCTCGCCAATTGCTTCTACCGGCCGGACTGAACGGCACGAGCCTTATCGACGGTTATACGGTAATGAATCGCGGCAACGAAACGGTGTACATTCTAAAGCCGAATTAGACGTGGACGAGACGTCCCGCGGGTCCAGGCGGCGCGTCTTGCGCGACGGGCACCGCCGGACTCTTCGGCGGAGTTCCATCCAGAGGTTTGTGCACCGTATGAATTTATCCGGTAACAATAGACAATCTTTCAACCCTAACTTTTGGGTTCTTTTTTTGAATTATTTGAATGTTCTTCTTTACATAAAATCGCCTGGAAAGAGATGATTGTCCCTGGATGAGTGGTTCGGATGAGTCAGACGCATTTCACTTTGAGCTAAAACCATTCAACAAGCAGAAAAGCCCTCTGCTTACCCTGCCTCCCGAATCCGGTGTTCGAGAGTTTGCCTGTCCGGAGGATACTCTCATTACCGGCGTCGAATACACGTCCGACCCGCGTCAGACGTACGTTCAATATGAATATTCCGAACTCGTGGCCGTTGTTGGCCCGGTCCACCATGGAGAAGAACAATGGACATTCGGTTCAGGCTTTGTGAGCGGTTCCGGTAGCTACAATTTTAATGCACCCGACAACATGGTTATCACCCGCATCGATTTTTCCAGCTTTCGGGCATCACGCCTGGGCGGAGGACAACGTGCGTCCTGGGTCATCTACTATGCTTATCTCTACGTGACGACTTTCGACAATCGCCATGTAAAAGTAAATACGCGCAAGCTAAAGTCCGGAGAGGCATCATCCAATATTCAAGTCCCCACGGGAGCCAATAACGGCGGCAGATACGGCCAGGATTTGCAATATGAATACGGCGAATTATATATAGAAAGTTCCCAAGATCTAACTTTTTACAATCTGGGAACACCAACCGAAAAGTCACAACCCCAGGATGCCATATTAACTCGCCCCCAGGGCGCCGACAGCTCGCCTAACGCAAGTCTTCTTCTTTGCACTCCTCCGAGTCCCAGGCTGCGAATCTCATCCGCCGTCGATTGGCAAGATCCCGAACCGTTTTCAGGTGACTATTTTTGTCTACACGACACCGCCCTGACCGGCGTTCGCTTTAATGAAAATCATACGTCGTCATTACGTTGTTCAAGGCTGCTCTTCGGCCCGAAACGAGCTCCGGCCAAGCTCAAACCCGGGACTAAACCGATCCCGCTGGTGGGCCGCTATATGTGGGAGCCGGGTCCGGATCAGGCTTTCACCGGCTACAAAGCAAACAAAGTGCTTTATACCTCCGAGATCGAAGTCGGCCAGACGCTCTATACGCGTAATCAATTCAATGACCGCTTGTACAGATTGGAAACCAGGGAGTACAGCAATGGAGACACGTGTGTACTGCTTTCGCCGGATGCGGCAACGTCGGAGCTCGACCCTACGCTAACCTTGAAGCAGATCATCGAGAATCCGGACAATCTCGACGCGTCCATGCTCTTCTTTGATCTTGAAATCCCCCTGGATACTCAGGAGCAAGTCGATGCCTTCATTACCGACATAGAGAATGCTTTGCCCGGCAACCGAGCCCTGATGTGGTTGACCGACGCGAAAATCAACAGAGATACAATTCTGGCGATTCGTCTCGATACCGGCCCTACGACGACTATATCCTCCAGGCTGCCGTTTACGGATGGTTTGAGTATTCAGGTCGACGGCGGCATAATCCTGGACCAGGACGGCTTCTCCATTCAATTCCAGGGAAATGATTCAGCTGGTATTCGCCTGGTTTCCGATGATGACCAAATCCATTCGTTTTCCCCGAGCGCCGCCCTGCACACGGCCTTTGAACACGTAGGCGCCTTGAAATTCGACACCGCCATTTCCCACGGTGCCATGGCCGCGAAGATGCATCCGGGTTTTCAATTTCTATTCACCGACACCCAGGGAACTCTCCGCCGAGAGTACTTGCCCATGGTCGCCGACGACGGCAACGGCAACGGCAACGGCAACGGCGATGATATAAACTTTCATTTCGCCGCGTCCATTAATCCGGCGGATATCTTTAATGAAAACATCGCCGAGGGGTTGACTCGAAACTACGCCACGCGCAGGACATACTTCGACTATATACTCAAAGACGGCGAATCGCCCGCCGCTTTGCGAACCCACTTTACCGACGACCTGGGTCTCCATAATGTATCAATGACCCCGGTTCCCTACCCCAGTGAGACGGACCTGAAACCGGTCCGGTTTGTGTTCAGCGGAACCGCCGCCGGCACGGGCGTCTCCGAGGACTTGCCGTTCATTTTTTCGCCTGAAGGCGATTTCGCGCTTGTACCCAATATTTCTCCGGGTGACGGTCGCATTCTCTGCGGATTGCAGGGAGTTGAATATATTCAATACGGTCAAAACGCATACATTCGTTTTATATCGGATCAGCCGGCCTATGTGGAGCGCTTTCCTCTAAAGCCGACATCGCCCGCGGATCCCGGGAATGCCCACAGCGCGCCGCTGGACATGAAGTATACGACATCATGGGCGCGGTTTTTCACCACCATTGCCGTAGAGCCCATTCTCTACAACTCCCAGCCCGATGGATTTTATCTCTACGGCCGGGACTACGAGGTCTTCAGCGACAACTCACGTTTGCTGGGTGCCATTCGCGCCGGCTATGACGTGTCCAGCGCATCAACTCAAAATAGTTTTCCATTGTTTCCCTACGCCGGCCTGAACACGGCCTCTTCCAATATGCCCGCGAAAGATCTGCAAATGATCGAAAAGGAAATCTTCAGCCCCGTACGCAGCCGAGAAATTTTCGGCTCGCTCCTCGAAGACGAAAGCGCCCTTCTCGCGGCTCGCTATAACGCGAACGCCACCGTCACGAATGCGGTGACGCGCTCCGGCGTGCTGGCCCAAATAGAAGACAACCAATGGAAGAAGATCGTGCTCGGCCGACAACCCACCGATGACGGCGGGGTCAATGAAATCTCCTTCGACGTCGCGGGCAAGCCGGAAATAGCCGTAGCGTTTCAGACCAACGACCTCTTCCTGGTCATCGCCAATAAAAACTACAAGGACGCATTTAAGTGCGTGGTGGATCTGGAGGATTGGCAACTCCAGGCGAATATCGGCGCCAACGAATACTTCGACTACAGCAATATCGTAATCATAAAGGGTCGCCGCGGTAAGCTCTATGATCCCGATGCCGACGAAGGCGAAAACCTGGTTTCCACCACCGGAACCTGGACCATGAAAAACCATTACTCCGTGCCCTTGACCGTGAGTGCGACCGGCAGGGCTCCGGGAGAGCAATTGGCGACTCTGTCCGTATGGTTGCGAGACTACTTCAA
>CAZGYS010000267.1:0-8463 GCA_964530305.1 uncultured Leptospiraceae bacterium | reverse complement strand
CCTGGCTCTGGAGCTGGCGGAGTGGGGCGTATTGAAAAGTCATTTACCTTCGCCCGAAAGCGGTCGTCGCGAAGGAGATGCGGGCCTGGCCTGGCTGGACGAACCGCCCGCCGGCCCCCTGGCGGGCTCCGTCGAATTATTGAAAGAACTGGGAGCGTTGCAGCCGGACTATTCCCTCACGGATACCGGGCGGGCCATGGCCCGTTTGCCGCTTCATCCTCGATTGGCGCGGATGATGTTGGTCGCGGGAGGCGAGGCTCGCGTTCGCGCGGCGGAAATCGCGGCCTTACTTTCGGAGCGAGATATTTTTTCGAGTCGACCCGGCGAAGTTCGCTCCGCGGATTTCGGTCTGCGCCTGGAGGCTCTGCGTTCGTATCGCGAAGCGGGCAAGGACCGGGGAATCGCGCGGCACTATGGAGCCGATGACGCCGCCTGTCGTCGCGTGCTGCGCGTGGCTGAACAAATCGCCCGCATAAAATCGCCTCCGGGAGAATACCACGACATCCCCGATGCCGTCCTGCCGGCGCTGGCCTATCCGGACCGAATCGCCGTTCGCAGGGGTGGAGCGGGGGAGCGCTATTTGCTTTCCAATGGTCGCGGCGCGGCTTTCGCGCAAGGAGTGCAGGGACCGGGGAGCGAATTTCTCGTTGTGCCGCTGTTGGACGGCGCGGGGCGAGACGCGCGCATCCTGCTGGCCATGCCCCTGGACGCCGAACATCTGGAAGCGTACTTCGGCGAAAGCCTGAAAGAAGAAGAACGCGTGTTCTGGGACGGGGAACGCGTCCAGGCGCGTCGGGAAATCCTGCTGGGAGCCATGCCCATGCGTTCGCGGGAAATTAAGGATCCCGATGGGGAACTGGTGGCCGCGGCGCTGCTGGAAGCCGTTCGCGGCGAAGGCTTGCGCATTCTTAACTGGAGTCCGGCCGCGGAGAGTCTACGGTCGCGGGTGCTTTTCTTACGCGAATCGCCCGAGGCGAACGCGGGGGATTTGCCCGATCTGTCGGACGATCATTTGCTCGCCGAACTGGAACAGTGGTTGCTGCCCTTCTTGAGCGGTATGCGCAGCCTGAATGACATCAAACAACTGGATTTATTCGCGGCATTGGAAGTTTTACTGGGTCGTGATAATGTGCATCGCGTACGCGAAATGGCACCGGAGAAAATTCAAGTGCCCAGCGGTTCGGAGATTCGCCTTAAGTATGAGGAAGACCAGGTGATCTTGCCGGTTAAACTGCAGGAAATGTTCGGCGCGAAGGATACGCCCCGCATCGCCGGGGGGAGCGTGGCGGTGACCCTGCATCTATTGTCCCCGGCGCGTCGCCCCATTCAAGTTACCCGGGACCTGGCCGGTTTCTGGGAGCGTACTTACGCCGAGGTTCGCAAGGAATTGCGCGGGCGTTATCCCAAACATCCCTGGCCGGAAGACCCCGCGTCGGCCGTGCCCACGCGCCACACGAAGAAGCGAGCACAGCGCGAGTCCGGCTTTTCTTCTTGACGCGTTCGCGGTCGGGCGGCGCTTTCGGGCATGCTTGGTATGGCTCTCGACGGCGGTGCAATGCGACTGTCCTACTTCACGGGTTTTCTGCACGGCCTGCAGGAGCACGATGTTCAGGCGGAACAGATGGTGGGGATCTCCATCGGCGCCTTGATGTCCATGGGGTATCTGGCCGGGGTGCCCATGAAGGAAACTTTCGATGAGCTGATTCCCTGGGCGGTGAAGCGCAGGTTTACTTACGATATCTACGGACAGTTCCTGGACTTTAACATGGAGCGTTACATTCGTCCGGAACATCTGGAGCGTTTTAATGGTCGCCTGAAAATCGTCGCCACCCGCGTTTCGCTGCTGGGATTGGAGACGCGCGTCTTTGATTCGTATTCGGACATGCAAGACCTGCGGCGAAAGCTGCAGGCCTCCGGTAGTCTGCCCTACCTGAATGAGTTTCCCGTGCGAATCAACGATGATTGGTACGTGGACGGTTACGCTACGTGCTGGAACCCGGCCGTGCATCTGGATACGCCGCGCAAGCTCACCGTCGTCGGAATTCCGGAATGGACGAACATCAGCCATGCGCGTGAACTGGGAGACGTGGTCGTCATGGACGACAGCCGCGGGCATGGTCTTGTTTCGACTTTTCTTTTGGATGAGCAGGTGGCCCGGGACTGGTTCGAAGTCGGGCACGCGAAGGCTCTTGAATACTTAAAGGCGCAAACCTAATGCATCACATACTCGTATACGCCGATTCGCTTAGCTGGGGCATCATTCCCAATACGCGCCAGCGCCTGGTCTTTGATCGCCGCTGGCCGGGCGTCATGGAAAATTATCTGCATCGCAACAATGTCAGCGTGCGCGTCATCGAGGATTGCCTCAACGGCCGCCGGACTACCCTGGAAGATCCCTTTAAGCCCGGTCGGGACGGGCGCGATGGTTTGCAGGAAGCCGTGGAAATGGGATCGCCCCTGGCCCTGGTCATTCTAATGCTGGGCACGAACGATTTTCAGTCCATGCACAATCATACGACCTGGCATTCCGCGCAGGGGATGGGCGCGCTCATCGCCGCGGTGCGTCAGGCGCCCATCGAGCCGGGTATGCCCGTGCCGCCCATTCTACTCATCGCGCCGCCGCCGATTCAATCGCCGAAGGGTCCCATCGCCCCGAAGTTCGTGGGCGGAGATGAAAAGAGCAGGGGTCTGGCGGCAGCCTATGAGCAACTGGCCCGCGAAAGCGATTGCCATTTCCTGGACGCGGGCACCATCACCTCTTCCAGCGAAGTGGACGGCATTCACCTGGACGAGCCCCAGCACCTGGCGCTGGGTAAGGCGGTGGCGGAGAAAGTGGCGGAAATTATTAAGTGAGTCGAGCCCGAAGTCGTCGATTTCTGGTGCCGCTGCTTTTTGTTTTCACGGCGATTGTTTTGACGCTGGTCTTCGGCATGGGGCGGCTGATTTCTCAATCGGAAGGCCCGTCTTCGTATCGCTTTGATGAAAGCCTGATTGCGCGAACGGACGCAAATCTTCGCCGCCATGTTCGCGCGCTCGCGACGGATATCGGGGTCCGCCACTTCGGGCGTCCCGGCAGTCTCGAAAAAACGGTTCGTTATATCGAGTCCGAATTTAATTAAATGGGCGTAGCGTCGCGACGGGAGTCCTTTCGCATACACGAACGTCTCGTCCACAATGTCGTCGTGGAGTTCCCAGGAGAGTCGCCGGAGCTCATAGTCATCGGCGCTCACTATGATACGAATTTTCATACGCCCGGAGCCAACGATAATGGGACGGGCGTGGCCGCTCTGCTGGAAATCGCGCGCTCGCTGAAATCGCGCAAGCGCTCCATTGGTTTGCGTCTGGTGGCCTTCGCGAACGAGGAACAGCCGTTTCTGAAGACCGCCTTCATGGGCAGCCTGGTGCACGCCAAACGCTCCCGCGAACGGGGGGATAAAATTCGCGGCATGCTTTCGCTGGAGACGATCGGTGTGTATTCCAATAAGAAGGGCAGTCAGAAATATCCTTTTCCCTTCAACTTGATTCTGGATTCGCGCGGCGACTTTACCGCGTTTATCGGTAATCTTGATTCAGGCGATTTTCAGCGCCGGTGTATTCGCGCCTATGCCGCCCATGCCTCGGTTCGGTGGAAGGGAGCCCTGCTGCCCGCCTGGTTTACCGGCGCGAGCCTTTCGGATCACTGGGCCTTTCATCAGTATTATTATCCGGCCGTGATGGTCACCGACACCGCGCCTTTTCGTTACCGGCAATACCATACCCCGGGAGACACGCCCGCGATAATCAATTATCCCGTGCTGACCCGCGTGGTGCTGGGCCTGATGGAGATGACCGCCCGCCTCACCGCCGCTTCGAAATAGTCAAAGCGACGGCGGGCGCGAAACGGTTTAGGCGCGGTTCCCGCGCGCCTATACGCTCAGAAGTTCCTTGAGCGAAATCCGGTCCGCGGACTTATCGTTTTCGTAACGCAGGACGCCCAGCTCTTCATAGCGCGGGCGAATGCGATCCGTCAGCAGTCCGATGGTTTTCAGATTGGGAATCAGGCGCCCGAACAGGATGCGGCGAAATTCGCCCATGACGGGGGACTCCAGCACCAAGCGACACCAGGACGCGCGGTCCATGGCGTGGGCGTAGTATTCCTCGTAAATTTCCATGTACATGAAACGGCGATACAGCATGATGCTGACTTCATAGGCCCAGTCTTCGCGGTCGCGACGAAACTTCTCGGAAACTTCCTTTGTATAGAAATCGCGCAAGGCGACGACGCCGTAGTGCACGTGGCGTGCTTCATCGCGAATAACGTTTTCCAGGAGTTTCTTGAGCAGGGGCTCCTCGGTAAATTTATACAGCATGCCGAAAGCGCCCAGGGCCAGGCCCTCGATCATGATCTGCATGCCCAGGAATTTGAGGTCCCAGTCCGAGGTGGAAGCCAGGGCGTGGATGATGACGAAGAGGTTGTCGTTGATTTGATAGAGATTGTTCAGCTTCTCGTCGATGTACTTGTGAAACACTTCCACGTGACGGGCTTCGTCCATTACCTGAGTCGAGCCGTAGAGTTTCGCGTCGAACCAGTGCGTGGCTTCCACGGTCTGGGCGGAGGCATACAGGGCGCCCTGTTCGCCGTGGAGAAACTGGGACAGCAGCCAGCTGATGGTGGAATGAATGACGCGGGCCTTTTCGTCCTTACTCATCTTATCGTAGATGGGCTGGCCGTACATGGGTAGGAGTTTCTCGGGGAAGATGGGCACCTCGGGATTCAGGGGATCTACGTTCGTATCCCAGGCCAGGTCGTCGGAGTCCCATTGACCCTGCTTGCCGCGCTTGTAGAGATCCTTGAATTCCTTATTGCCGCGCTGATCGTTCGCGGCGCTTCCATTGTGTGCGTGCCCGTTCTTATGATGGCCGTTCACGTGATGACCATTGACGCCGTTGGTCATGCCCTTGACCGTGCCGTCGCCGATGGAACCGCCATAGGTCCAGTCGTAGTGCACGGGGTGCTTTGAGACGATGCCGATCTGGGGCTTGGTTTTCCCCTCTTGAAATACGTAGCCGTTCATGGCCGAGGGGAACAGGCTCGTCGCCACTCGGCGATTCCGCATGACCATTCCCATGGCTTCATTCATACTCAACATGACGCATCCTCCCGCGCTGTAGGAACTCCACCAGGCATTGGCCGAGAAGCTCCGTTGCATTTATACCAAACGATCGTTATAAAAACCGGATGGTGGGAATTTGTCAAGGCATCATGGAAAAAATTCGAGCAAACAGGACTTCCCCGAGGATTCCTCGTAGGAAGTCCTACAAATCAGTGGCCGCGCTTCTCACAGGCTTTCATACAGGCCTCGGAGTTTGCCCACTACACCCGTCTTGCAGGCCTGATCCGCGGATTTGCACTTTTTGATATCGACGCGGCCCTTACCGATGCACCTGGATTTACAATCGGCGGTCAGCTCACTGGTTCGACCGCCGCAGAAAGTGGTGAAGCAGAGAATCATGAGGGGCAGCAACAGCAGGCTCAGTTTACGCATAATTAGCTCCGTGGGAGAAATGGAATATCCATTGGACGGAAGCCGGAGCGAAGCGGACATAAGAAAACGCGCGGGAAGAATGAGCCTATGATGAAAACAAGGGAAGGTGATTTAATCGCCCTGGCGGAAGCGGGGGAGTTCGACGTTCTGGTGCATGGTTGCAATTGCCAAAATACCATGGGCAAGGGCTTTGCCCGGATCATCAAGGAGCGTTTTCCCGAGGCCTACCAGGCCGACCTGAAAACAGTGAAGGGTGATCGCGCGAAGCTGGGAACCTACTCCGCGGAGCGGTGCGACCGGTCCGGCCGCGAGTTGACCATCGTCAATGCCTACACTCAATTCAACTGGCGGGGCAAGGGCCTCAAGGCCGACTACGATGCGATTCGCGCCGTGTTCAAGCTTATCAAGCGTGACTTCGCGGGGAAGCGGATTGGTTTTCCGAAAATCGGCGCGGGCCTGGCCGGCGGCGACTGGGAGCAAATCGCCTCAATCATTCAACGGGAATTGGACGGGGAGGATTACACCCTGGTCGTGTTTCCAGGCTGAACGCGATACCGTCACTTTTTCAGGAAATTCGCGTTCCCCGAAAGAGTTTCCAATCGCCCTTGATAGCCTGAATAATCCGCCTCCGGGAAAAGTTCGGATAAAGCTTCGAGACACGCGGACATGGTCTCCAGGTATCTCCGGGGATTCGAACAATTCAGATACGCGCGGCCGCTGAAGCTGTCTTCGCCGAATTCGGGTTGAAAGTCGGCGAACAGCAATTGCCAGTAAAATATGCCCTTGAGATCGCGGAGGGCATCAGCATACTCATCTAAACTCAGCTCGAGTTTGTACAGAGCTCCGCGATCGTAAAAGTAAATGGAATCATCCGTGTGAGTTTCGCCGGGCGAAAACAATACGAGCACGGAGTCTCCATACTGAGGGTGGTCTTCGATAATGCGCGCGTTCTTGAGAATGTTCAGCTCGGAGTCATTGTAAAGCTCTTCGATTGGCTCCCAGAGATGCGTCGGGTTCGAATGGTCGTTTATAAGTTGGTCCGCGTCAAGGCTGTAGAGGTGAAACTCGCCATTGCTCCGCACGCCTCCGTCATCCTTCAACAAGGAAAAAGAACAATAGATGCTGCCATCCTCCAACGGGATTCTGGTCGGCTTAAAGGTTTTGCCTCCCGAGGTAACTAGGCTTTCAATCCGAAACGCGGGCACTTCCAGGAGCGCCGGCAGCATTTTATCGATTTTTTGAGACCACATAAGTCGGCGTGGCGCTACCCGCGAAGGCGCGAGCTCATTTCGCGTCGCATTTCGCGTAGCAAGCGTTCAGGGCATCGATGGCTCCGCGAATGCAGGTCTTGTCGGCGCCGCATTCCTGGCCTTTGAGGCGATTGGTTTTCAAACATTCATTACTGCATTTTTCCCGGTCTGCCTGGCTCTTGCCGCAGAAGGAAAGGGGGCCCAGGGCCAGGATCAGGGTCATGCTCAAGGCGATTTTACGCATGGCGGAACTCCGAGGTTTGTTACTGGTTTACGATCTCGGTGGGAATGCGCAAAATCCGTCGAATTTTTTCCTTACGACGATCCAGATCCCGGTCGGGAAAATGCACCTGTCCGATGAATTCCTTCACGGCCTGCCTCCCGGCGGGGTTGAAACGGGTTCGCTGCAGATTCTCCAGGACCAGCAGCATCAAGAGATCGAAAACATTCTTTTTGATGTCCTGGCCGCCCAGGGCGGTTCGCATCTCCTGGAGCGGGTAATCGCCCGAGAGCAGCCAGTGACCCATCTGGGTGCCCATGAGTATGAGTTTGCGCAGGCGTTCGGTTTCGTTCACGAAATCGCCCAGCTCCTCGGAAAGGTGCGCGTACAATGGCGCGGTGTGGCCGGCCACCTGGTCCGCGGTGATGTCGTTTTCCTCCGGCTCGAACTTGCCGTGCAGCACCAGGCTGTAGGGTGCCTGAACCGGCGGCTGGGGTTTGGCCAGGGCCGCGCAGTGTCCCAGCAGGAATAGCGCGCCGGATTCTCGTAAGAGGAATCCGGTGACCAGGAAGGGTTGATAGGTCTCGTCCTCGGGCCGCGCGTACAAACCGCGATTCAGAATATTGTATTTTTCGAACAGCGTGCCCTCCACGCCGCGATCCCGCATGAAGTTCAAGGCTCGTTGCGCCTCTTCGCCGGGGGGCACGCTGAGGACATGGCCGCAGTATTCGCCGGTGGCGGTCGCCTGGATGAAGCGTCGCATGCGCAGCCACATCATGATCACGGAAATCAGCAGTACGAGCATCACGATGACGATGGCCACGTTTTCCGCGTCGTCGCCCCGCAGCATTCGCCCCAGGCGATTGGACGCCTGCGTAAGATCGCCCCGCGTCACGAAAATAATCGCCGCCAGGGGAATCGCGAAACATGAGAACAGAAAAATGGCACGGGCAATGCGAGCGTTCATACGGACCAGATATTAAGGGCCCGGTGGACGGGGCAACGGTTAACGGTCGGACGGTGCAACGGGTGGACGGTTTAACGGTGAAACGGTCGAACGGTGAAACGGTCGAACGGTGAAAGGGTCTAATGGTGCAACGGGTGAACGGTCGACGGAGGGTGAGCGGAGCAGCAAATAAAAAGAGCCCTCAACGTATCTGAACGCCGAAGGTGTTCGGATAAAAAGCGCCCGCGGCCAAGCGAAGGAGCCCGCAGGGCGAGCGGAAAGGCAAATAAAAAGAGCCCTCAGCGATTCTGAACGCCGAAGGTGTTCGGATAAAAAGCGCCCGCGGCCAAGCGAAGGAGCCCGCAGGGCTAGCGGAAAGGCAAATAAAAAGAGCCATCAGCGTATCTGAACGCCGAAGGTGTTCGGATAAAAAGCGCCTGCGGCCAAGCGAAGGAGCCCGTAGGGCGAGCGGAAAGGCAAATAAAAAGAGCCATCAGCGTATCTGAACGCCGAAGGTGTTCG
>CAZGYS010000266.1:0-8468 GCA_964530305.1 uncultured Leptospiraceae bacterium | reverse complement strand
GAATCATCGACCGCGCTGTTCAGGCAAAACCAATCCCGAAGCACGGCCAATTTATACCCAGGGTGAGGTATCGACATTCTTCGAACGCGATTCTATGCTTTTCGCATAGATGAAACTCCCACGCCTGATCTTGATTGCAATTCTGACGACTCTTATCGCCCCCGGCTGTCGTAGCCTGAACGGGGGTTGCGCGCAAGACGACAATACCGACATCCTGTTGGCCGCCGCCGCTTTGCTGCCGCGATTTCATGATAACAATGTTTCGCCCATCGGGACGAATATTCAATGGTTCACCTACTGGAACGGTTCCTGGCCCGTGATCGACGCCATGAAGCGTTCTTCTCACTGGCTGACCAGTTGCGATACCTGCGCGCCGGACACGAACGAGCAATCCTCCTTGAACCTGGATGACGACGGATGGCCGCGCGCCTTGCCCGCGTCGAACGATTCGTCCGTGCAGTACCGCTATGTTTATACTTTCATGTATCTGGACGCGCGCGGCAACTATCCGGGCGGACGCTACATCGTCTTGTACGACGGCGAAGGCACCATGACCTATGGCGCGGACTCGGTTAAGAACGATGCATTGTCGTCGCCGGGCCGGGACGTGGTCGACGTGACGCCGACGAATACGGGAATACAGATCATCATTCGCGCGACCGATCCCGATAGTACGGGTAATCACCTGCGCAATATTCGCGTCATTCATCCCGGCGGCCTTTGTAATGGCGATCCCTTCGCCTATCACGAAAGCGCTTCGACTTGTTTGGGCGAATTTCAATCCTTCGAGCAATTACACGCGGCCGGTACGACCCGCTTCCATCCGCGTTTTCTGAACGACCTGCGTCTGTACCGGGTATTGCGCTTTAATCCGTTCCTACGTTCCACCTACAATACGGACGTCGTAACCTGGGCCAACCGACCGAAGGTGACGGATCGAAATTGGACTACAAATCGCGGAGCGCCGGTGGAAATCGCCGTTGAAATGGCCAATGCGGTCGGCGCCGACGCCTGGTTGAACATACCCGTTCGCGCCGACGACGACTATGTACGCCAATTCGCGCGCATGGCGCTGGCCAATCTAAATTCCAACCTGAAAGTTTACCTGGAATACCACAATGAGATCTGGAATACGAGTTTGCCTTTCAACAATGCCGGCGCCTGGGTGGAGGCGCAAGGCGTCGCGCGCTGGCCGGGAGGCGCGACGAGCGATTACGACAAGCGCCTGAACTGGTATGCGCTGCGCGTGCTGGAGATATGCGACATCTGGAAAAGCGAGTGGGGCGCTCAGGCGAATCGCATCGTTTGCGTCATGGGCGGCGGCGCGGATCATACCATCAGCGAGCGCGTCCTGCGCTGTTCGTTACTCGCGGCCGAGACGGGAATCGCCTGCGGCAATCGCGTGGACGCCCTGGCTTTCGCGCCCTATATGGCCATCTACATGACCCTGGTGGAATTGACGCCGCGCGTCCAGGCCTGGCTGAACGACGGAGACGGTGGGCTGGGGCGATTCTTCCAGGAGATGGGTACGGGCGGCCTGCTGTACGCGCCCGACGACAATGAGGATTTTCGCGCGCCCCAAACCGGTGCCGTTCAGGAGATCCGAACCTGGATGCGGGGCAACAAGGCCCTGGCCGACGAGTTCGGCTTGCTGCTGACGGCCTATGAAGGCGGCCATCACCTGGCCAACCCCTACGGCATTGAATTGCCCGACGAAGTGGATCGGTTGTTTTATCAAGCGAATCGCGACGCGCGCATGGGCGCGATTTACGGTGAATACCTCAATGTCTGGCGCGAAGAGGGCGGGACGCTTTTCATGCATTACGTGGACGTGGAACATACGACCGTCTTCGGTGCCAGGGAATACCAGACTCAATCCCCCGCGCCGCGCTATGACGCCCTCATGAATTTCATTCGCTTCAATGCCTGCTGGTGGTCGGGATGCGAGCGCTAAGGTCTTTTGCTTTTTGACGGCCGGGTCATAAAGTACTGGACCAATTGGAATTCCATCGCTGATCCTTGTAGAATCTCGTCGCCTCGAATGCGGACGGGAGAGATAAAACTAACGGCAGGCATTCATGATGCGTATAATCAATTTGAATGGACCGGGGATGAAATGGGGCGGTACCGCCCTGCTCGCCCTGTCGGTCATGGTTTCAGGCGCGTGCAAAAAGGGCGGAGAAGCCGGCGCGGCCAAGGATGAGTCAATCGCCAATAAGGGCCAGACCCGCTATATCAGCACGAAAAGCGGTCTGCGCATGCGCGCTTCCGCGGATACCAAAGGCAAGAAAGTGGCCTTGATTCCCGGAGGGGACGCGGTCAGCGTCGTGGCGGAGAAAAAGTCCGTCGTCAACATCGGCGGCAAGTCCGGCGTCTGGACCAGGGTCAAATGGGCCGGCAAGGAAGGCTGGGTATTCGGATACTATCTTTCCGCCAGGCCTCCGGTATCGGACGAACCTCCTCCCGGTGGAGATCCCTATGGCGGACCGTACGGCGGCGATCCCTATGGTGACCCCTATGGCGGAGATCCCTACGGCGGTCCTTGACCGCTTCTCTTTAGTAGTTGCCCCCCCATCGCCTCGCGGGAAGCTGGCCGTGCTATGGCTCGAAAGAAGACTCCCGATTCAGATGGCGCGCCCCAGGACGAGGGCACCAATGAAATAGTCCGCACCGACCTCCAGGCGGCCCTGCAAGAGGGTCGCCGCGTCGTTCCCGTCGAAATCGAGAACCAGATGAAGGAGGCCTATCTGGATTACGCCATGAGCGTAATCGTGGGTCGGGCCTTACCGGATGCTCGCGACGGGCTCAAGCCGGTCCATCGCCGGATTCTCTTCGCCATGCACGAGCGCGCCTGGCGCGCCGATCGCCCCTATGTAAAGTCCGCGAAGATCGTGGGTGAGGTGATCGGTAACTTCCACCCCCATGGCGATTCCGCCGTATACGATACCATGGTTCGGATGGCGCAGGATTTCTCCATGCGCGTCCTGCTCATCGACGGTCAGGGCAACTACGGTAGTATCGACGGCGATAACCCGGCGGCCTATCGTTATACGGAGGCTCGCCTTACGCGCATGGCGGAGGAGCTGCTCCGGGATATCGACAAGGAAACCGTCGATTTCAGTCCCAACTTCGACGACACGCGTCAGGAACCCCGGGTTCTACCCGCCGCTTATCCGAACCTGCTGGTGAACGGCTCCACGGGTATCGCCGTGGGCATGGCCACGAACATTCCGCCGCACAATCCCCAGGAATGCATCGCCGCGGCTCTACATTTGATTAAAAATCCGGACTGCACGGTGGAAGATCTCATGAAGATCATTCCGGCGCCGGACTTCCCCACGGGCGGCATCATCATCGGGAGAGACGGAATCAGGTCCGCCTACAAAACCGGCCGGGGTTCGTTCCATATTCGCGCGAAGGTCGACGTCGAGACCACGAAGAAAAACCGCGATGTCATCATCATCACCGAGATTCCCTACCAGGTCAATAAGCGCACCCTGCTGGAAAAAATCGCCGCGCTGGTAAACGATAAGGCCATTGAAGGCGTCTCCGACGTGCGGGACCTGTCGGATCGAAACGGCATTCGCATCGAGATCACGCTCAAGAAGGACGCCAGTACTCAGGTCATTCTCAACAAACTTTATAAGCAGACTCAACTGCAAATTTCCTACGGCATGAACATGCTGGCGCTGGTCGAAGGCCAGCCCCGCGTACTGGGCCTGAAGGACATCCTGAGCGTCTACGTGGCGCACAGGAAAGAAGTCATTGTTCGTCGCACGGCCTTCGAGCTGGACAAGGCGGAAAAGCGGGCTCACATTCTCGAAGGCCTGAAGATTGCCCTCGACTTCATCGACGAAGTCATCAAGATCATTCGTTCCTCGAAGACGGTGGACGAAGCGCGCAAACGCCTCATTGAGCGCTTTGAACTTTCCGAGGCGCAATCCAACGCCATTCTCGACATGCGTCTGCAAAAGCTGACGTCCCTGGAATCCGAAAAGATCATCGAGGAACTCGAAAAGCTCCGCGAAACCATTACGGACCTCAAGGACATTCTGGCCAGGGAAGAACGGCAGTACGCCATCGTTTCCTCGGAGCTGGGCGAAGCCGACGAGAAGCTCAAGTCCTTCAGCAAGCGTCAGACCGAGCTGGATCACGGGGCCGCGGACTCCTTGAACATGGAAGCCATCGACCTCATCGCCGATGAAGAAGTGATGATCCAGGTAACCGAGGACGGCTTCATCAAGCGCATGCCCATGGATACCTTTCGTCGCCAGCGTCGGGGCGGTCGAGGAGTCAAGGGTACCGGCGCGGTCAAGCGCGAAGACCTGGTCAAGCTCATGCATCGTGCTTCGACCCACGATGAACTGCTGCTGTTCAGCAACAAGGGTAAGGCTTTCGCCGTCAAGGTACACGAATTGCCGCAAGCGGGCAAGGAAGCCCGAGGCAAGTCCTTGAAGGCCATCATCAACTTGGCGGCCGAGGAAAAGATTACCGCTTTGTGCGCGTTCCCTGAATTCAATGATCAACAGGCGCTGGTCATGATCACCGGTCGCGGAATCCTGAAGAAATCCAACCTGGATATTTTTTCCAATACGCGCAAGGGCGGCATCATCGCCGTGAACCTGCGCAAGGAAGATTCCTTGATCAACGTTCGTCTGGTAAATCCCGAGGACGACATCATCATCGCCTCGCGTGCCGGCAACGCCCTGCGAACGAACCTCTCCAAGATGCGCAGCCAGGGTCGCACGGCGGCCGGCATCATCGGCATACGCGTCGAGGACGATGATGAAGTCATCGGCATGGACGTCGTCAGCGAGGACAAGTCCCTGCTGGTCGTTTCCGAAAAGGGTTACGGCAAGCGCGTGACCTTCGATAATTTCGCGGCCAAGGGACGTGGCGGCAAGGGCATGACTTATATGAAAGTTACCGATAAGAATGGTCCGGCCCTGGCTATTCGTTCCGTACACGACGACGATGACGTGGTTATCGTCGCCACCAGCGGCATGACCATTCGACTGGACGCGTCCGATGTTTCGCAAATTGGTCGCGCCACGGTCGGTGTACGCCTGGTCAATCTCGCCGATGATGATACGGTCCGTGAAATCGCCCTGATTTCCGAAAAATAAGGGCGATTTGCGCCGAATCCGGCGCGATTTCAAAATTTTTCTTGCTCATCTAAGAGAAAAAAGCGATTTTCTCGTCTATATATATCCTGTGCCGGTCATTAAACCCGCCGGCCGGGACACCCGTCTTCGTGTATAATTAAAGGGGGGTTTTAGACCAATGAGCATCTTGAATGAATCAGTACTGGCATTGAACTCGGGCATGGTGGCCATCGACGTGTGTACCGTGCGCGAGGCAATCGTCGACATTTATCGTAACGTGGCCGTTCCGGTGACGGAAGCGGATGATCTGATTCGTTCGCCTTCCCTCTCGATTCGCGTACCGCGGATTATTTCGTACTCTCAGTACCACAAGATTCCGCGAAAGAAAGTGCGCTTTTCGCGTCTGAACGTCATCTACCGTGACGACCAGAAGTGCGTTTACTGCCGCAAGAGGTTCAGCGTGAATCAACTGACGGTGGACCACGTGATTCCGCGTTCGCGCTGGAAGTCCATCATGGGTACGAATTCGGAGTACGAATTCAACTCCTGGCGTAACCTGGTGTCGGCTTGCTCGCGTTGCAACGCGAACAAGGGCAGCAAACTGCTGAAGGAACTGGGCTGGAAGCTCGACTTCACGCCGGGTGAACCGCAGTACCTGCCGTCGCTGGTGATTTCCCGTCCCAAGGCTGAAAAGCTGGGTTGGCTGGACTACTGCCGATACAATGTGCGGCTCGTAGATTCGATTTACGCGCCGTAAGGGTTCGCGTCGGACGTTTGCTTGAACGAGTGAGCGTTCGGCGCGAAGTTATCCGCCCATTTCCTTTTTGATCATGAAAATCTTGTTCAGACGAATCTGCACCATGCGACGCAATTCCGCCATGGTCTGAAGGTGGGGCGCCAAACCCGGATCGGTTTTTACGCGGGACTCCATCTTGCGCAACGTGTCCCGCACGTATCTCAAGTCTTCTTCCTTGGCGATTTTCTTCGTGCGTACCAGCTGACGGACTTCCTCGAACTCGTACTTTCGAAAATGAATCCGTAAGAGAAATTCCACGCCGAATTTGTTAACGGCGCTACCCCACTTACCGGACGTATCCATCTCCTGCATCCGGGCGTACTCGGCCGTGTCCACGGCGCGAGCGGGAGTATCGGCGGCTTCCGCCATTCCGCCTTCACCCGGGGTCTCTTGCATGACCTCCGAATCTTCCATGCCCCCCGCTTCATTGGGGTCCATGCCCGCCATAATCTCGGAAAGTTTATTCTTCTTCCAGGTCTCGGAAAACTCCGCGAAGTTGGTGGAAATGAAATGTTCGTACTGCTGCAACATCACGCAGATGTTCAGCGCATTGCCCAGGGGTGTATTATTGAAGCGACGGGCGTCGCCCACGAGCTCCCGCATGATGGCCGCGGCCTGCTTGCGATTATAGAACTGAGACGAGTAGGCCAGTTCCAGCTCTCGAAAATAGCGTTCCTTGAGCTTGGCGACGATGGGGATCTCCGCGGCGATGTAACCGTAGATTCCGGAGATCATCAGGTTTTCGTCGGCCTCGACGATCTTGATGGTGAAAATGTAATGGGCTTCCGAGAGGAGCCGGAGCATGAACTCAAGCCGATCGGAAGATTCAGCCAGGTCGCTCATGATACGGCGATACGCGGTCTCAGAGGTAGGAATGGGATCCTTCTCATTATTCGTGTTCCGATCGCGAACACGCTCTACGATGGCCTCGAAATTCTGTCTGAGGTTCATGACCTGTTACCACTTTTCACGGTTGATCCAGGATGGGCGGGTTGCATTGCCCCGCGACTGAACAGGTTAATGGAAACGAATCATCCGGTCAAGTAATGCGATTCGTCCGAAACACGCATACTGAACGGTATAGTAAGCACCCTCGCGGGGAATCTAAATTTATTGAAAGTATTCTTCGATTCGGCGATGCAGTCCGGCTCGCGTCTCATCCGTCGTAAAAGCGGCTTCGGCCGAATGGGTGAGAATGGCCCGCTCTTCTTCTTGCGTGAGCCCATAGGCTTCCCGGGCGATATCCCACTCATGGTCCAGGTCGATATTGGAGACGCCGGTATTGTCCGTATTAATGGTAACGCGCAGTCCCCCGCGCAGATATTCGCCGAAGGGGTGGGCTTCCAGGGAGGGGACGGTACTGGTCTGGAGGTTGGAAGTCAGGCAAACCTCCAGCGGGATGCGTTCTTCGCGGACCCGCTCCAGTAACTCGGGATCTTCCTTCAGCCGTACGCCGTGCCCGATGCGATTGGCCCCGAGAATCTCAAGGGCGGCGCGGACGGAATCGGCGCCCGCCGCTTCTCCGGCATGCACGGTGCGCGGGATACCGGCATCCATGGCCAGCTCGAAGGCCGGACGAAAGGCCTCGGCCGGCCAGCGGGATTCGTCCCCCGCGAGATCCACGCCCGCGATGAGCGGATCCTGGCCGTTTGCCTTCGCTTCCCGATTCAGGTCCCGCGCGATTTCAACCGTCTCCACGGCGAAGCGGACGTCGAAGCCCCGATAACAACACAGAATCAAACCCGCGGGCGTTCCCCCGGACCGGGTGCCCCGCGCAAGTCCGCGCAATACGGCGCGCACTCTTTCCTCCATGGCTTCGCGAGATCGCCCCTGGACCTGTTCCTCGGAGTGAATATTCAGGACCGGCGCGAAGCGGGTCTCCGCGTAGACGACGCCGTCCCGCGCCAGATCTTCGCATAGTTCCCCGGCGATTCTTTCCAGCGCGGCCGGTTTCTTGAGTAAATCGTAGTAAATGTTAAAGACGGCCAGGTACTCGGTAAGGCTTCGGCACTCCGGCGAAACATGGACGTAGCGCTCCAGGCCCTCCGGGGTCACGGCCGGCAGTTCATGGTTTTGCTCACGCGCCAGGTCCATGATGGTCTCCGTGCGAAGCGCGCCGTCCAGATGCAGGTGCAGTTCTATTTTTGGAAGCGATTTCATTGCGTGTTCAGGGTTGCGGCGGAGGCGGGCAGTCACCCGAATCATAGGCGCTCGGATTGGAAACCGTCTTGCCGTGCTCGTCCCGGGCCTTGCCGTCTTGAACGCGAGCGACGAGTTTCTCACGATAGGTTCGTTGATTCGGTTTACCCGAGCGAATGTAGTCCCGAACCTCCGCGGTGATTTTCGGATACGTTCGCGACATGAATTGAATGTAACCGCCGATGTATTTGTCGGTATCCTCGTAGTAACGAACGGTTTTAATTTTCGCGTTCCGTTCTCGAGCATGTTCAATCAGCGCGGCGATGAGCAGCGGTTTCTTCATGCCCCCGGGCAGCTTGTTCATTCCGGCGGGCAGCCTTAATTTCTTCCACAGATTATCACGCACGAGCGGCGAATTAACGGCGATG
>CAZGYS010000265.1:0-8498 GCA_964530305.1 uncultured Leptospiraceae bacterium | reverse complement strand
CCATACTGTAGACGCAGGGCCAGCATGTGCTCACAGGGGCCCTTGAATAATTTATTCTGCTTATAGAAATAACAATCGCACTTTGCCTCGACGATGCGCTCGTCTCCGTCGATGCGCAGCATGGGTTCACGCGTCTTGTTTCCGTCCTTCACCGTCCCACGCAACTCCACGGATTCACCCGCCTGTTCGACGCTCTTGAGTTTCACGGCTTTGGCCAGGATGAATTTATCCGCGGCCTGCTCACGCTCATTGGAGAATCGCAATTTATCCATGGGCAGGGGATCCCGACTGAGCTCCCGCGCGCGATACACATTGCCGTTCAGATCATAAATGGCCCGACCGGCCTGGGCATACGCCGAAAGCGCCCCCAGAACCTGGTCTCGATCCAGGCTTAACTTTTTACTGAGTTCGTCGGGCGTGGCCAGCCAGGTTTCCTTCAAACCCTCGAAGACGCGCTTCTTCGTAACTTCGTCCACGACGGCCCGCGGCGCCATGAGATCGAAATTGCCGGCACGACTCCAATCATTGGTCGTCCAGCCGGATAGACCCAGGGTAAAACTCATGTCTCCCAGATCGGCTACGTAAAAAGAAGGCAGACCGGTTCCCAGCAGGTGCACGGTAAACGACCTGGCCGTTTGAATAAGTCGTTCCAGAATTAAAATTCGCCGCCGCCCCCACACGCGAATCTCCTCGGGCTTCGGGCCTTCGTAGATGGAGCGCGAACAAACTACTTCATAGTTCCAGGGTTCGAAGACGACGCGCACGGGCTCTCCGGGCGTCAGATGATAGCGCATGGAGCGGGGGCCCTTGATTTCCTTATTTCGCCGCAGGATGAAACAAAAATTATAAACGTCCATGGGATGCAGGCGAAAAGTCACGGCCGGCAAGGTCATGGCCGAATTCACCTGCAGAAAACCCCGCACCCAGGTGTCGGGCAGATCGATTTTCAGTTCCTTGTAATTCTCTTCCCCCGTGGTAGCCACGTCGAATCCGCCGGGGTCCACCTCGAAGCGCGTGGTCTTATAGGAGCGAATCTTTTGAAACTCATTGTACAGCGCGGCGGAATAATCGATGTTCGTGGTGCCGCATTCGAAATCGCCGATGTTCTTGAAGACTTCGTAATTGGCGCTCAACTTTCCATAGGACGATTCGTCCTGACTGAAGCACTCAAAGAAGATTTCATCCGGATGCACGGTAATGACCGGGTCCAGCACGAACCAGGCGTCCCGGTCCTTCTTATATAAGTAGTCGAAATACTTGCGTTGAGCCTTGTAGTAGGGCCCCATGCGCTTGTGGCTGCTCTGATACAGGGCGTTCAATTCCTTCGAAAGGGCATCAACCTGCTCCTTGACCTTGCCGCTGCCGGCCATGATGCGCGCAACTTCCTCGTCCTCTCGCTTCTGCGCGAACTCCATGTACTCGTCGCGCTCTTTCGGCTTCCAGCGCAGGTCGGACACGACGACGTCATGGAGAGCGCTGATGGATTCGCGAAAGGGAATGCTCTTGCGCAGCTCTCCCGAAAAAAACGTGGGTTCCCGCGTGGCGTCGGGTACGAAGGCCATGTCGGTGCCGTCGGCGCGATTTTCCACGGCCGAGGAACCTGCGTATGAATAGTTAAATTCCATGTATCAATCGCCCTCCCCCGGGCCGCCGTCACCCACGCCGACAAAGGCCGGGTGCCTTTCATAGGAGATACGCTGGATGGGCATGGGAATATCCGGATACTTATTGCGAATGGCCAGCATGATCTCGATGGAACGCGCGCGATCGCCCACGGCGATGACCGCCGAGAGACGCGTCATGATTTTGGCCACCAGTTCCGCCGCCGCCCGATCCTTGACGGCCTCTTTCTCCAGGAAATCCAGGATGCGGGACTTGGCCAGGCGGGCCTTGTTCACCAGACTGAACACGCCTATAAAATAGGGCAGCAGCTTGACCAGGCGTTCGGGCTGGTCTTTGGCATAACGCTCCAGGAAATTGGTGACGAAACCCTGCATCTCCGCCGTGGGATGTTCTGATAGTTTCATCAGGTAGAGGTCACCCTGGTCCTCGGTGAAAAATTTCGTAATCATCTCTCGGCCGAACTGCTGCACCCGGGGCACGACCGAATCGCACACGCTCACCAGGGTCTCGGGCGTGAAGTCTTCGTCCGAAAAGTTACGGCGAAAAAAGTCAAAGGCGAAATCCCGGGTATCCTCCCAGTCGGACTCCAGCATTTTAACGGCGGCCGGCATCTCGGTCTTAAGGCGCGGAATGAGCTTGCGATACAGCTCCCAGGTGGCCTCTCGCACGCTCTTGATTTCATGATTGCAGAGCTTGACGATTTGCGGGGTGGTCAGCGCGTCCGGCTCCAATCCGGCCAGCGCCACGCCGCCCAGATCCCAGGCGGCCGAATACTTACTGTTTAGAAGACGCCAGACCAGCGGCGCGCCCCGTTCCGACGCGACGCGCGCGAACGCTTCGGCCAGGTCCTCCCGCACCAGCTTGAGCACGTCATTGTGCAGGTCTTCTCCGGCGTTGCGCGTGAGCACGAGCATCATTTCGTCCACCAGGCGCTCGGCGAATTCGGGTTTGGCCGCGGCCAGGCGCGCGGCGATGGGCCGCACGGCATTGCGCATGTCGGGCAGCTTGTGCCGCGCCAGGCCAATCACCAGTTCCGCTCTTTCCAGGAGCATGTCGTCGGTGAAGCGACCCAGCAGACGCACGCCCACGGTGCGCACATTGTCGTGGGGCGAATCCATGAGCCCCATGATGACGGCTTCGGAAGGCATCTCGTCGTGTTCCAGAAGAACATGCCCCGCGAACTCCTGGACCTCTTTCACTTTTGAGGCCAGCAGGTCGGCGATGATTTCCATGCCCAGCTTGCGCAGATTGCGCGCACATCCACGCAGCAAGGTTTCGCCGATGCGTTTGGCGGACGCGCCCTGTTTGGCGTCCAGTCCCAGCAGGTGCGCGGTTACCCGCGCGATGAAGTCCCGGGCCGTGTTTTCGCTCAAGTCCGCGGACAAAAGGATCTCGCGGGTTTTTTCCGCGGTATCCTGGAAATCGCAGACGGCCAGTTCGGCTAGAATGCCGGCATTGGAGAGCACGTCGCTGCGAACCTGGTCCAACCAGCCGAAGGCCGTTTCCCGGGCTTTTTCGTAGGCGCACACGGCCGCCGCGGCAATCAGATCCAGATTCGGCGAAGAAGCATCATATCGTTTTTCCGCCAGTTCGAAGGCCAGCTTCACCGTACTCTTGTACGGAACTTTCAAAAGACGCGTGAGCAAGTCCAGGGGAATGGATTCCAGGTAATCGCCATTGGCGCGCAGAGCTCGCGCGGCGAAGCTATGCACGCGCTTGCAACGACTCTCCAGCATCAAGTCCACGAGCACCTCGGGCGCCCGGTCCCAGAGCTTCGGAAAAGCTTCCTCCCGCTTGGACGGCGCGGGATTGCCGGGCTTGTAGTCTCCCTTACATCTCCAGTTCAGGGTCGGGCCGGCCTGGTAGCGCGGACTCTTCGCGTACAGGATTGAATTAAAAACGTGCAGCGAAGCGAATTCGTCGTAGTGAATCTTAACTTCGCGATAGCGCCCGCGCTCATAGCGATACGTGGAGTGGGTGCGTTTTTTGCCGGCATCGGCGTCGGTTACGCGCAGCAGCACGGCCGCCGCCATCTTCACGTAATCAGGCGATTCGATTTCACCCAGGCGGCGCAATGTGCGCCAGGAGCGTTTCCGTAAAAAGACGCGGGTTTTGGCGCCATAGGCCAGCTTCGTATCCGGCTTGGCCTGTTTCTTTTGCGTAATTTCAATATAACGGCCGTCCACCATGGCATAACTGGACCAACCGCGATTGTCGTAATTGGCGCGCGTTTTCTCGAAGCGATGGGTCAGCAGGCCGAAGAACTCGGCGTCACCGCGAAACTCCGCCGCCTTGTATATATGACGAATGCGCTGAAAATAATTGGGTTTGAGCTTGGCGCCGGTGAGAAGCTCAAGCAGAGCCGCGCGCGTAATTTCGCTGTCGATGAGATACAGTTTTTCCAGGACTTCGAAATCGGGATACTTCGCGTCGTCCAGGTAGTCCTTGAGGGCGGACACGAGCTCGTCGGCCGGACCGTTTCGCGCGGGGCCCTCCAGCTCACCGGGCAGGGAATCCAGGACTTCCCCGCGCAGGCGCTCCCGCTCCTCGGCCGGGGCAATATAAAAGAGCGCTTCCACGGCCATGCGCTTTACGAATTCCGTCTTCGGACCGCTTCCGGCGAATTTATTCAGAACCTTGAGAGCGCCGTCGATGTCGGACGACCAATCGCCTTCTCCGCGCTCGGCGCGATCCAGGGCTTCGCGCACGCAGCGCCCCAGGGCGAAACAAATACAATAATGCCGTAGAGCCGTGCCGGTGCCGGCCAGGCCGTTCAGGTAACCGATAGCTTCCGGTACGCGCAGCTCTCCGGCGCGCCAGACGGCCCGCTCCAGTTTCCAGGTGGATTCACTTTGCGTGCCCTGGGCCAGTCTTTGAATCAAACCGCCGTGACGGGGGTCGGACGTCTCGGGCACGTCCACCACGGGTGCTTGCGCGGCCGCGCGACGACCGGCCGCGGCGGAAGCAGGCCGCGAACCGGACCCGGCCGGTTGATATCCCTTCTTGGTCTTGGAAAGGACCAGCTTATCGAAGATTTCCTCGGCCTTGTCCCGCTTCACGGACAGGGGCGTCTTGGAACCGTCCCGCAGTTCGGTACCCCGGCGGCCGTAACGAAAGTTAACGACGTATTCACCCGAGCCGACCTCGCATAGATCTACTTCGTAGACCTTGTCCGACGAACCCTCGGTATAGAAGAGCTGAACCTGTTTGACTAGCTTCAAGGACCTTACCCGCGAAAAGTTAAGGTCCATCTTTTAAAACTGATGATTATATAAGCAAGAGTTTTATGAGAATTTAATGAAGATGTTTTTGAAAATCCTGAAAATCGCCGCGGCAACGATTTAGAGGCGCACGACCATCATGGTCGAATCGTCCGAGGGTTCCATCCCGTCGCGGAACTTCTGAACCTCGGAAAAGATGATGTCGATCAGACCGGCCGGTGTTTCCGAACCGTTCTTTTTGACGATGTCGAAGAGGCGCTCTTCGCCGAATTCCTCGAACTTATGATTATTGGCTTCGGTGATGCCGTCGGTATATAAAAGAAGCAGGTCGCCGGGAGTGTATTCGACGATCTTCTCCATGTATTCGCTGTCTCCGAAAATCCCCACGGGCGGCCCCTTGGTGGAAAGAATCTCCAGGGCGTCGAAGTTCCGACGGTACAGGACCTGGCGATTGTGCCCGGCCGACGCCATGCGAAAGCGATGCATCTCCCGCTCCAGTTGAATCAACATCACCGTTACGAACAGCCCCATTTGAGACTTGGAAACGATTTCCTGGTTTACGTTCTGGAGGGTCGTCACCGGATCCAGGTTGCGCGGCACCTCGGCGCCCAGCAGGGTCTTGGAATATTCCATGAACAGCGCCGCCGGAACGCCCTTCCCCGCAACGTCGGCCATGAGCACGGAGATGCGATCGTCCGAATGATAGATGAGATCGTAGAAATCGCCGCCCACGTCCCGGGAAGCTTCGTAGCGCGTGGCGATTTCCAGTCCGGCGATGACGGCCGGAATGCGCGGCAGACTGTTCATCTGAATCATGGCCGCGGTTTCCAGGTCCTTGCGATAGGACTTGAGCTCCTGTTCGCGTCGCCTGGAGTTAAAGCGGCCGAAGGCGTCGCCCAGTTGCACGGCGATGGTCGACAGCACGCGCAACTCAAAATAATCGAAGGGCGTGCCGTCTTTCTTATCCGCGGCGTTCAGAATGCCCACGACCTGGTCGTTGTTTTTTACGGGAACCGAGATGAAGGACTTCGTGCGATACTGACCGGCCCGCTCGGGCATGAGTCGCAGTTCTTTTTCGATATCGCGCACGAGCAAGGGGTCTCCCGAGCGCAAAACGATCCCGGCGATGCCCTGGGCCGGGTCGATGCGCTCATCATGGTCCTCCACGGAGAAACCCCGCATGCGCTGGAGCTTAAGGCGCTCATCGCCTTCTTCCCTCAAAAGGACCGAGACGCGCTCCACCGCCAGCACGCGCTGGATGCTTTCCAGGATACTGTCCAGCAGCTCCTCAAGATCGTCCTGCAGGGACATGGACTGGGAGATTTCGTAGAGGCAATTCAATTCCTCGGCCCGGTCCCGCACGTCCTCGTACAAACGGCGATTGCGAATGGCCAGCGCGGCCATATTGGATAAATAATTCAAAAGGCGAATATCGCGTTTTTCATAATCACGATTATCCTCGGTGTTGAGCACTTCGAGCACGCCGATCATTTCACCCCGCGCCAGCATGGGCACGGCCAGCAGATTGCGCGTGGTGAAATCGATTTCCTTATCGAAGGATTTCATGACCCTGGAATCGTTTTCCGCGTCGTTGACCACGATGGTTTCCCGGGTCTGGGCGCACATCCCGGCGATGCCCTGCCCCAGGGGAATGCGTTTTTCAGCCAGCAGTTTGCCCCG
This sequence comes from uncultured Leptospiraceae bacterium, assembly GCA_964530305.1. Classification (GTDB taxonomy): domain Bacteria; phylum Spirochaetota; class Leptospiria; order Leptospirales; family Leptonemataceae; genus CAZGYS01. The sequence goes on along the minus strand of CAZGYS010000265.1, from coordinate 1,974 downwards.
GTCTCCCCGGGCAATATCGAAGATCAACTCATCGCTTACGTCGTCATACAAGAGCAAGGACGAGGCTTCGCTGTTGAGCAGCTGCCGCGCGGTATCCATGATCTCCGTCAGCAGACTGTGCAAATCCTGCGCGGAATTGATCCGCGTGGTAATGTCGTTGATCGTATTTAGGGTTAAGCCGCGCAATTCCATGGTTTCCCTTGACGAGTCGCCGTCCCCCGAACGCGTCTAACCGCAGACCAGTAACGCCCGCACGGTGCCTTCGCCCTTGTTCAAGCCGCTGAGCGCGCGCGCGAAGAGCATGCCCGGCTTGTAGTTTTTACCGACGAACTTCTCGGCGCGGCCCGACTGAATCGAAGCGGTCAGCATATCGCCCGGGCGAATGGACTGCTTATCCGCGATGGCGCGCACATCCACGATGCCGGCCACGGCCACGAGCTTTTGCCCCCTGGGAGCCGAGACCGCCGCTTCGCGCGCGTCCGGCGCGGACGGAGCCTGGTCGTCGGGGTGATTCAGTACGATGGATGCCTTTTCGACGACGACGCCCACGACGCCGGTGCTGCCGTAATCGCGGCTCTTGGCCAGGATACCGTCCTTGTTGGAGGATACCATGACGTCCCCGGGCACGATAACGTCGCTGTTTTCCACGGGAAAAAAGCAAGCCAGGGAAGCCGAAACGTCCTCGTCGTTTCCGGCCAGGTACAGTCCGTCGGTGAATCGCGCGCGACCACGCACGAGCATTCCCAGCGATGAACCATACAAGCCGCGGTCCGCGTATTCGCCGCCGGCGACCACGGAGTAACCTTTCTCGGAGAGAAAATATCCCCCCGCCCCGCCGCGTCCCGCGCCGACGATGCCCACGCCGTCTTCCAGGCCGTAGCCCACGACGCCCGCACTCTTGCCGGTGCCCATGACGCCGTCGCGGCCGTTGCCGACGACGCCGGCGCCGCCGCCCGCGTTCAATCCGGCGATGGGAGCGTGTCCGGCCGGCGGCTCGGTCAACGTCTTGTACTGGGTGCCCATCTCTCCCTGGACCTTGATGTGTCCGGAGTGACTGTCGTAGTCGTGGGTCAGGGGCGCGTAATCATGTTCGTGTTTCAGGGGTTCCCGGGCGTCCGACAGCCGCGGGTCGTCGGCCTGGACCGCCCTGCCCTTCATGGTGCCGCCCGCGGGCGCGAGCTCCACGATTCCGGGACGTTCCTGCGAAGCGTACTTCAAGCGTTTATCATTGCCCTGCACGACGACGCCGGATTCTTCCTCGCCGTCCCGGGCGAGTTCCACGATACCGGGCGACTCAGTCGTAGCGGGCCGCAGCCGGGGGGCGTTGCCCTGCACGGCTGCTTCGTCGCTTTCTTCTCCCGCGCGCGCGAAGCGCATGATGCCGCGATACTCAACGGTGGCGTTGCGAAGACGGGGGTCGTTACCCTGGACCGCTTCATTGGGTCGGTCCGATCCGCTTTCGGCCAGACGCACGATACCGGGACTCTTGGTGGTGGCGGGTCGCAGGCGTTTATCATTGCCCTGGACCACCACGCCCGGTCGGTTTTCGCCGTCGGACGCCAGTTCCACAAGACCCAGGGTTTCTTCCGTGGAAGGTTTAATACGCTGGTCGGTTGATTGCAATGAATGGCCCGCGCGAACCTCGCCGTCCCGCGCCAGGCGCACGATGCCCGGGAGATCCTCGGTAGCGTATTTCAGGCGACGGTCGTTGGCCTGCACGACGACGCCCGCGCGATCTTCGCCGTCGGACGCCAGCTCCACGATGCCCTTGCTTTCGGAGGTTGCGTCCCGTAGACGCCGGTCGTTGGCCTGGATGGCCACGCCTTCCTTGTTTTCGCCGTCCATGGCCATGCGCACGATACCGGAGCGCAAAACGGAAGCATAGACCGTGGGTTCCGCCGAGATGCGCGTTGACGCCGAGCGAGCGCAGCACGAGCGCGTTCGCCAGCACGACCATCGATGTCGCGCCGGCTC
>CAZGYS010000264.1:3987-8535 GCA_964530305.1 uncultured Leptospiraceae bacterium | reverse complement strand
CGACATGTCCGGTCCGCCCCAGGCCCGCGTGCTGATTCCGTCCCGCGTGCCAATCGGCTTTCACGCCTGGTGGATTCGCGGCGACCAGTTGGCCGACGCGAAAGGCATGCCGCTCTAAAGAGAGAACACGAATTTCGCGAACATTACGAATGGGACGAATGGGGTGGACCAACCCCACCCGTCGCTCATTCGTGATGATTCGCTCGATTCGTGCTTATTCGTGTTCCGGTGTTCAGAGCTTCATCTGATTTTCCACCCGGCGATTGTGTTCGCGCATCACGCGCATGAAATCGCCCCGCATCCAGCGTTTCTCAGCCTGCCAGTATTCGGGCGCGGTCTTTTTTCGGACGACGGAGTTCGCCGCCAGGGTCAGTAGAATCGCCTGCATTTTCTGGCTTCGCAGACGCGCCAGGGGCACTCCGCCGAAGTCGATTACCTTGTCCAGCTTGCGGCCCACATGGTCCACGCGATGGGGTTCATAGTAGAGGCGATCCGACGGCGTGAACCCGCGCTGGGTCGTGGGCTCCTGTTTATCCATGACGATAATATCGCCCGGATTGCGATACACCACCGCCAGCAACACATAACCGCTGGAGTTGGCCGTGTCGATACTGGTCAGAATGTAGTTCTCGGGATTTCGCACGCCGTACTGTTTGAGGATGCGCTGAAAGAAAACGGTAGCCTTTTTCATGCGACGAAACGTCCGCCCCGTATCGCCGTCGGCGCCCACGTCCTTCAAGTCCCGGCCGTAAGCGGCGCCATAGGTATCATCCAGGGTTACCAGCGCCTGGCCGCGATTCAGTTGCTCGTTCACCTTGTGGAGACTGGTGGAGGCGAAATAAGGCAGCGCCGCCACGCCCTCCAGAAGCCCCGCCGCGATTTGCACCGGCGAAAGCACCAGGTGTCCGATGCCCTTGATGGCCGTCTTGAAACCGGAAGCGATGTCCGGCTCACCTTTCTTTTGCGACCCGCTGCATCCGTTCAGGATTACGGTCAGACTCAAGGCCGTCGCCATGGCAGTACTCAAAACCAATCTATTTCGTTTCATCTTGCTCTCCTGCATCGCGAATTCGGGAAATTGTTCCCATGCGATGTCTCAAGAGCCGTGGCAAGTTCCATGCCGGCTGTTTTTCGCCGAAAAACCCGGCGAAAACGCCTATTTCGCGCAGGCGTCAAAAAATTTGACGGCCCTTTGACGCGAAACGTCCGGATATTTGACGCTTTGATTTTAGAGCGCGCCGGCTTTTGGGAGTATAATCCAAAACCGACGTCGAACGGGCGTCACTTCATGATGCGAATATTCCAGCGATGCAGCGTGTGCTCGATGGGCATCTTCTCGGTACGCTCCCCGATTTTGACGACCAGCAGATCCTGGTCCATGGATAGGCGCGCATGATATCGCCATTGCTCGTCCGCGGGCATGGGGATCAGTTCATTCAATGTATGCACATTCAATCCGACGTCCGCGGATTTCAAGTCGCCGCCGTCCACGAAGAAAGCCGTGCCGTCCGAAAGCACGACAGGCGGCGAAGCCTGGCCGTCGACCAGCGGCGGGCCCTTTTCGATTTTGCCGTTCGGCAACAAGCGCACGACGCGTGCATTACTGGGCGATCTTCGTTCCGCCTCAACCACGCGAATGGATTCGTCGGCATCCACGATGTAGTGCCCGTAACTACGCCACTCCCGTAATTGTTCTCCGTTCTCGTCGTAAAGCCGGGTTTCGAAATAGCCATAGCCCTCAATACCCATGATAAACCGTCCCCGGGACAAGCCGGCGCCCGTTTCGCCGCCGAGTTCACGAATCATGGCTCCATCCTCTCGATCCAAAAGCAGTGTCGGGCCTAGATGCCCCCAGGAATGATATTCCTTTGAAAAGGTCGTAACGATAACGCGATTCCCCGAAATGTAGGCTTCGCGAAAGCGTCCCTTCGCGCGCAGGGGCTCCGGCCACAAAAGGTCGCCCGCGGCGTTTACGCGCGCCAGCTCATGTTCGGACGCGGCGATAATATCGTCCCCGCCTCCCGCCAGTAGTTTCGGCCAGGTGCCCGGCCCCGGATCCACGGGAAACAGATCCAGGAAACCGTTTTCGCGTTTATAGTTGAGAATTTCGCAGCGATACGTCGCAAGAGTTACCCGCTCCGGTTCAATGCTTTATCGTTTCGCGTACGCGATACAATACTCCGCGACGAACGGCATAGTACACCAGGCGATTTTCCTTTTCAAAGAATGCCCAGCGTCCGTCTTGCCCGGGAACAATCGCATCCCAGCGCCGCCCCTTACGTCCATTCACCATTACGCGCACGCCGCCCCTTCGCTGTTTGCCGGAATAGTTCAACCAGGCGACGACCCGACCCCGCGGATAAACGACCGGATCCGTCGGATACGAATAAGGACCGAAACGACCGAAGGAACCATCGATATAGTAGCCCCTGTTCGTCTTGCCGCGAAATACATAAGCGGTGCCCTCCGAATCTTCATTCGGTAGATCAATGGAAGCATAGGGCGAGCTCCATCGCCCCAGGTAATTGAGTCGCTCGGAATTGCCCCGGCGAGCGATAAAAGAACTGAACTCGAATGATCGCGTCGAGACAATCCCGCCCAGCCGGCGCCGCCAGAGCCGAAGCTTTTCGCCCTCGAAAAAGGAGACATGCTTGCCGCGGCGCGCATCGAAGTGCATGAGCACTTCCCGCGCGGATTTGCGTCCCGTCGCTTTTTTGAAGCCGATATATGCATCGCGCCCGCCCCTTTGAAACAGGATGGGACGCCCGCTGGAATCCCTTGCCGTCCGAATCCAGTCGAAACCGGGCCCCGGAAGCCCATTGACCACGACATGCCACTGCTTGCCGATTTTGGCGATATAGCCCCGGTTGCCGCGGGCGTCGGGAACGAATTGCGGGCCGCATTGTTCATATTCCCGGCCGGGCAAAAGATTGAAATAGTAGGAACAGGCCCCGGACGGAGAACGAACCGTATAACCAAACAATAGTCCGTCGGAACTCAAACGCGCGCCGCGGACATCGCCGTCGGCAACGGTCCGCAGTCCATTCCATACGATTTGCTCCACATCATACAGGCGCCCGAAGTATGCATGCACAAGACCGTATGCATTGAGCCGGAAACCGCGAATGGAATCAAAGCGCGGGCCTTCCTTGCCGTCCATGACGACGAATTCTTTTTTGCCGTCTCGCGCTACGTAGGCTAGAGCCAGGCCCCTGGTCGCGAAAGCAAAGTTTGAGATGCGGTCATGAATACGCGTCGGCTTTCCATCTACCACCGCGACTTGCTTATCCCCCTTCTTCGTGACGAATGCCGTTCTTCGACCGTAGGCATCGATCCCGAGCATGGTAATGGATTCGTGGGGACCATGGTATTCACGCCCGTTCACGACCATGTACCAACCGTCCCGACGGCGCGCCGCGAATACGAAGGCATCTTTTCCGTAGGCGAATACGGGACCGCGCCATCGCCCCTGCTCCCATGACAAATCAAGATACGTTCCCACGCGGCGACCATTCGCATGGATGGAATACCGCCGCCTTGCTTTACCCACGTGAACGGCCGTTTTACCCGAATAACTGATAAAGGGCGTATGATGTACCCGCTTCCCGTCCGCCGGCGCAAGTCGGCCCAGCCGTTCCACTTTCACCTGGCGCGAAAGGGGTGCAGCCCGTAAGAACGAAATCGGAAGCAAGGCGATACCGGCCAGAACCAGGCACACGAAAAGGGGTTTTGTCCACGCACGCGGCGCATGCGAACTAAAATTCGCAACCATGCGCCCACGCTCGCCACGCGGCAAAAGCCGTTCAACAAAAAACACGTGAGGCGCGCTCTTCACCCGGATATTAATTTTCACTTATCGCACGACGCCCGTGAAACGTTCAGATGTTTCACGAACCTCCACGAGTTATGCACCATAAAACGCGCCCATGGAATCTTTATGCACTTGCCCGCATCGCCCCCGCGCGCGAAGCTGTTTGCTTATGAAGCGCGAAATGCGACATAATCTTAAGCGCGAAGAAGACAAACCGGAACCCGCGGAGCTGGTTTCGGCGGATTGCCTTCGACACGGCGAAAATATTGAATATATGGCGGCTCTCGTCGAAGGACTCTTCGCGGTTCAGGCAGGCATGCGACATAATCATATGAGACATAATCAAAATTCGCGTTCGAAAAGCAAGACGCCCCTGCGTTCCGCGCAATAGAAATCCGCAAACGCGGACGGAACACACACAAAGCATAAAGCATACAGAAAGCACGTAGAAAAATAGAGTAAAAACACGACATGCAGGCACCGGCGACCATTCATAAAGACAAACATCCGCGACTCAGACACTGGGAAGAATGCAAGAACGCGTTGCGCCAAAAGATTCCATCGCCGTTTTACCACACCTTCATTCAGCCCATTGAAGCCCTGACTCCGAACCCGACCGCGCAACACGGCAGCCATGAAGCGTCCGAAGGGGACGGCCCGTTGCTGCTCTCCATCCCGGGCGAAAAGCTGCTCAAGCACATTGAAGCGCGCTACTACCCCATGATTCTGGGCACCCT
>CAZGYS010000264.1:2363-3977 GCA_964530305.1 uncultured Leptospiraceae bacterium | reverse complement strand
ATGTTCAATTCCAGGGTCAGGTCAGTCTGATAACGCGTAAGGCGGGCGACTCCGTCGGACGCGAAGAAGACGCATCGACGGAAATCGCATTGGCGGAAAACGAGGAATCGTTCAATGCCGAGGCAATTGAAAACACCGTCGGCCGGGAACGGGTTTTTCTGGCGCACCCGACGAATCTCGGACCGGTTCGCAAACTGCGTTCGCTAAGCTTCCCGGGCTCAACGGCGCTGTTGAGCGGTCCTTCCGGTTCGGGCAAAACCATGCTGGTCCGCGAAATCGTCGCGGCCACGAACGTACAAAAATCCGCAAGCCAAACGGCCCGCTATCTTTCGTTGGAGACTTTCCTTACGGAATTCTCCCTGGCGTGCAAGACGCGCGAAACCATTGAGTGGCGTCGCGCCCTGCGCGAACATTCCCTGATAGTGATTGATGATTTTCAATTCATAAAAGCAAGCGCCAAAAAATCCCAGGAGGAACTGCGTAACCTGCTGGATGATTTCGAAAGCCGGGGTTCGAAACTCGTGCTCGTTTCGGACACGGAGTTTAATCGCCTTCCGCTTCAGGCGGATTTGAAATCCCGCCTCTACCCCGCTTATCGCCTGGAATTGAGATGGCCCGACGCCGAGGGGCGCGCGCGGATTCTCGACCAGGAGCTGGGACGACTGGGTTTACCCGCCGGGGAAATTCCCACGGACTACCTGGCCGGTCGGATCATGGGAGACATTCGCAAGATTACCTCGGCCGCCCTGCGTCTGCGCCACCTGGAAGACATGCCGGAGGAAGGCGTGCCGGGTCCGGCTCCCTACTCCGCGGAAAACCTGGATCGGACCCTGGGAGATCTATACGAAGCGCCCGACGAAATCGACCCGGCGCTGGTGCTGGAAAAAGTGGCCCAATTCTTCGGCCTGGAAACCGCCGCCGTGCAAGGCCCCGCCCGTGAAAAGAAGTATGTTCTGGCTCGCCATTTGACCGCCTACATTTGCGTGGAACATCTGAAAATGAAGCTGACGGATACCGCCGCGCTGCTGGGTCGCAAGGACCATGGCAGCGTAATCCATGCCCGCAAGAAGATCCGGGACCTCATGGAAAAAGACCTGTTCCTGAAAAAGCAGATTCGGGACATCCTGGCCGCTTTGCGCATCAATCCGTTGGACTGACCAGCAGAGCCGATTGAAACAATCCGGGTTTTTTCCCGTCTAATATGACGAGTCGGGGCTTCAGGAAATTTCTGAAAAGCCGATGATGAGAGAAATAAGGTCGCCCAGGGCGATTTCCAGGTCGGGTCCATGCATACCTCCCACGCTTCCAAATCTTCATTCAATACTTCGCTTATTTCAAGGTGTTTGTCTTCGGGTTATTTGTCCGCGCGGCGGACGGGAATCGCGGCGGCGATTTTCGCCTCGGCCCTCTTCACGACGGAAACCATGGCGGATGCCAAACCGCCGGAAGGCGTGCCGTCGGGAGCTCGCTACCACAAGAAAGCCCGCATGTGGGTGGTGGACGCGAAAGGCAGTCGCACGGTTTACTTTGCCAATGGCAAAAAGCGCGCCCAGGGCGGGTTCGCCAACAAGCAACGCACCGGCACCTGGAAGTTCTACTTCAAGGACGGCAAGC
>CAZGYS010000264.1:0-2353 GCA_964530305.1 uncultured Leptospiraceae bacterium | reverse complement strand
AGGGCACGGGCAAGTTCGTGAAGAATCGCCTGGACGGCACATGGAAACTGTACTACCGTTCGGGTCGCATGAAGGCGCAGGGTAAGTACAAGAACAATTATCGCCAGGGTAAGTGGGTCTATTACAACTTCGGCAAGAAGAAAAGCGAAGGCCTCTACGAAGACGGCTTCAAACACGGCCCCTGGACCGAGTACTACGGCGACGGCAATGTGTTTTATCGCGGACGCTTCAAACTGGGTAAGGCCCACGGCGCCTGGAAGTATTTCACTCGCAAGGGTAAACTCGTCCAGGCCGGCGAATTCCGCAACGGCGCCCGCTGGGGCAAATGGTATGTTTGCGTGATGGGCCAATGCGGCCATAAGTACTTCAAGGCATCCAACACGCCGCGCTCGTCCGGCCTGGCTCCCGCGGGAGGCGGCGGTTCCAAACGCCGCGCCGACGATCTCCTCAAACGCCGCCGCGGCCCCGTGCGCTGGTGACGTCCCCGACGCGGTCCCGGTGACGCGTTCGCCGGGATTGCAATTGCAAATTTACAACTTTTCTTACTTTATTTTTCAGTATTCCGGTATTGCATCCCGTCAATGAGCTGCTGGAGGACTCCGGCTATACCTTCGGTCCCCGGGGCAGCCTGCTGGGATGGATCGATCAAATCTTTGAAAACCCGCGCTCGATTCAAGACCGACGGGCCGGAAAATGGTACAACATCATTCGAAGCGCGCGGATCTTTCCCCGCAACGTCCGCGACCGCGTGTTTATTCGCAAGTATCGCCTGAACTCGGCGGAAAGGGGAACGCCGTAAAAGGAGGGATGCAATAACTCTTTACCGCGCGAAGTTCTTCTTTTCAATCACGCAACCGTATTTACGCGTGGGGCGACCGTCCTCATCGAAGCTCAAGAATCGCGCGAAGCGTTTTCCCGCGCGAAGACAACGTTTGCAAATGAAGGGACGGGGCGTCAGAAAACAAAAGCGCGGGTCGCGCACCTGGTAGACCTGGGTATAAGTCTTTGCGGCCTGCCCGAGGAATGCGCCGGGCAAGATGGAAAGCGTGATTGTCAGCAGCAGCATCACCTTATATCCTTCGGATCAAAGCCTCCCGCCCATAAGCAAAGAGCATGGTCAGGAAGCCTTCCGACCCCGCAGAAAATAAGTTCGCATCAAGCCCTTGCCCTTGACTTCGATTTCGCCGCGTTCCTCGAATTCGAATTTATCCTTGAGCAGCTCGCGGCATTCATGGGTCACTTGAATCGCGTCGGCGTGCCCGGACGATTCCATCCTGCTGGCCGTATTCACCGCGTCGCCCCACAGGTCGTAGATGAACTTGCGCGTCCCGATGACGCCCGCCACCACCGGCCCGGAATTCATCCCGATGCGGACCCGCAAGCGTCGTCCGCCGGCCGGCGCGAATTCGCGCATGGCGGCCAGCATATCCAGCGCCATCTCCGCGCAGATTTCAGCGTGATCATCGCGCTGAACGGGTAGACCGCCGGCGGCCATATAGGCATCGCCGATGGTCTTGATCTTTTCCAGGCCGTGGGCGTCGGCCAGTTTATCGAAGCGCGAAAAAACCAGGTTCAGCATGGCCACCAGTTCGTCCGGCTCAATGTCCCCCGCCAGCTCGGTAAAATTAACGATGTCCGCGAACAGTACGGTGACGCCGGAGTAGCCTTCGGCGATATGACGATCCTCGCGTTTCAGGCGCTCGGCGATGGGTTCAGGCAGAATGTTCAAGAGCAGACGCTCGGACTTTTCGCGCTCGGCTTTCAACAGGGCGTGTTCATGATCCAGCGCGTCCATGGCCTCTTCCTTGCCCCGTACGAAATGCAGCACGTTCACGTAGACGAAAGCGGCGAATCCAATACTATTAAAAAGCAGGGACCAGAACGAAACCTGTTCGGGGGCCCGGGGCCAGGGAGCGGGCAAATAACGCTCGGCCAGAAGCGCGAACAATAGCCCCACCATATATAAAAGGAAATGCACGGAGGCGCGCTTGATTCCGAGAAACATCAGGGCGCCGAAAGGTCCGGCGATGCCCCACAGCATGATCCCCCCGCCCGCGGCGAAACCACCCAGGGCCCACTGATTCACGATGGGCAAAAAGAGCAAAACGGCGAATTGAAAATTCGCGTGGGGCACCAGCAACCCGGTCTTGAAATAAATCAACAGACTGATGAAGAAAAGACCGGCCAGCGCAAACGGCAGGAAGGCCGCCGGAAAGAGATTCAACGCCGCCTGCGTTCCGCCCAGAACCAGCCCGACCAGAATCCCCATCCAGGTCATGGCCGAAAATATTCTTTTTTGCAGTTTTAGTTCTTCTGAATCAGAAAACACCAACCATCCCCCTTACAATCCACC
>CAZGYS010000263.1:0-8559 GCA_964530305.1 uncultured Leptospiraceae bacterium | reverse complement strand
CGAGCGCGACGGGCCTCGATCCGCGCTTGCTCCTCGCGCTTGCGCCGCAGCTCCGCTTCCCGCCGCGCTCTTTCGAGGCGCAGTCGGCGCAGTCGCGCGCGCTTCCGGCGCAGGCGTTCCCTGCGGGCCGCGGATTTAGCCCGACGCTCCGCCGCGATGTCCCGCGCCAGCTGCCTTTCCCGGACCCGGGCCTGCTTAACTTTCTGCGCCTGCTCGTAGGGCGAAACGCCGTAGACGATTTTCTTAATATTCTTTTTACGAATGCGAAACAGGCGATGTTCGGTTCGAACCAGCATGTACTGGAGCGTCTGGTGACGAACCGCGCCGTTTATGACCCGCCCGTTCTTGAGATGAATTTGGTCGCCGTGAAGGGCCCCGGAGAAAATCAACGCGACGAAGGCCAGGCAAACGAGCATCGCCGTCCGGCCGCGGTTCGCCGGACGTGAAATCAAAGAGCTCGATTTCGAGGTGTTTCCTTGCATGTCCCAAATTCTCATAAAATCGCCGCGCAATGAGACCTTTTTCGCGCCGGGTCCCGCCGAAATCGAGGATAATTTGCATTTGCCGAAAAAATCAAGGCGCGTGATTGTTGTAAGGTTATGGGAGCATTTTTCGGGCAACGCAAACGACTTTCACTTACCCTCGCGGCGATTGTGGCTGCTTTCACGGGCGGCGCCTGCCTGGGAGAATCCTATGATAATATTTACGATCCGGCCAGTCCCGGGGGCCTGACGAACAACTTGATTTTACTGACGGCTCTGGGCGTGGGCACCGGCGGCACGAACAATACCTTGATTGAGGGTAATACCAGCGCCGCCTCGACCCATGAAATCAGCCTGACCGAAGTTCCCATCGCCCCGGTAACCATCACTCTGTCTTCGCCGGACGGCCAGATTCTGATCAACGGCGAAACGACCGCCACCCTGGTTTTTACTGAATCAAATTACAATTTCGCGCAGTCCGCCACCATCACCGCCGCGGACGACTCCGTCGCCGAAGGCAATCATACGGGCAGCCTGACCCACTCCGTGCAAAGCCTGGACCCGGCCTACTCCGGATCGACTTTTTCGGATCGTAGCTTCGACATCACGGACAACGACGCCACGACGTTGAGCGAAAGCGGTTCCACTTCCGTTACGGAAGGCGGAGCCACGTCCGTCTATACCGTGAGCCTTTCGTCGGAGCCGACCGCCGATGTCCAGGTCACCATTACTTCCGACAGTGAGACCTTCATCGACACCAACGGCAATACGACGAAGGTGCTTAATTTTACGACCAGCAACTGGAACACGGGGCAGAGCTTTACGATTATCGCGGTGGACGACGCGGCCGTGCAGGCGGATCCGCATACATCGACGCTTACGGTTACCTACTCTTCCACGGCGGGTGGTTACGCCTCGGCGGGAAACACGACCATTTCCATCAGCGTTTCAGAGAACGATTTCCCCGGTTAACCGTTTCCCCGGGTTTCGCCTCACTTAACTCACTTAACAATGCCCGGGTCGGGAACCTTGACGGGCACTCCGTCGATGCTGCCGGCGTTTTTTTCACGGCGATATTCCACCAGGGTTTCCTCACCCTTGTTCTCGGCGTAACGCACCAGCGTATCTCGTTCCCGCATTTCGCCCGCGAAGGGCACGGCGTAGCCGCAGGACGTTTGCACTGATTCGATATCCAGCATGATAATCTGGCGATACCCGGCCATCTTCTCGAAGCGCGCCAGCGTGGTCTCCCAGCCGGCGTGTTCCGAATCCAGGACACGTCCCTTGCCGTAGAGGCGCAGAATCAAGGGGCGACGCTCGAAGCTGCACATCATGATGGTGAAGCGACCGTTCTCCCCGATGTGAGCGGCCGTTTCATTGCCGCTGCCGGTGAGATCCAGGTAGCCCACGGTGGAGTCGTCGAAGACGCGAAACGTATCCATGCCCTTGGGAGACACGTTGATGCGCCCCTGGTCGGGAGCAGTCGCCGTAAAAAAGATCTTTTGCCGCGCGATGAATTCGCGCAGGTCTTCATCAAGTTTTTCCTGAAACGCCATACCCGGAAGAACGATCTCCGCATGGGCGAAGGCAAGTAAAATTCATCCATTCCGGTCTATTTGCACGGGATGATTAAATTTGTTTGTAAATAGTTCGGGGCAAGAACAACCTGGGATATGCTTAACTTCCTTCGTCGACGCATGTTGCCCTTCCGTGTATTTCGTTTTAAGGGCGATTTTCTCCGACGCCTGGCACCGCTGCTCCTGCTCCCGGCACTCCTGCCTCACGGCGATTCCGATCTTCCGGGCCAATCAAGTTCGGCCGGGCACGCGGGACGAATAGAAGGGTCGTTCTCCATTAACCCCAATGGAGCGGCCACGTATTCCGTTCCCATTCAAGTGATTCCCGGCATTCGAGGGATGCAGCCGAACATCGCGTTAAACTACAATAGCCAGGCCGGCAATGGAGCCATGGGCGTGGGCTGGTCCTGGAGCGGGTTACCGGCGATTTCGCGATGCGCGCGAACCCGATTGCTGGATGGGAAGCCCGGGAGCATCAACTACGACGCAGACGATCGCTTTTGTCTGAACGGGAAACGTCTGATCAACATCAAGGGTCAATACGGCGCGCCCGGTACCGTCTACAATATGGAGGTGCAATCCTGGTTGGAGATTCGTTCGCTGGGAACGTGCGGAACCGGCCCCTGCGCCTTCGAAGCCCGGACGCGCAATGGAGGACTGATGAAGTTCGGTTCCGCGGGAGGTCGCGTCTCGGCGGGGGACGGCAAGCACGTCCGCGAATGGGCCCTGGATTATCGCCGGGACGCCAACGGCAATTACCTCACCGTAAGCTACCAGTTGGACGGCGGCCTTCCCTACCCACGCGAAATCCTGTACACGGGCAATGAGGCTACCGGCGCGAAACCCACGCGTCGGGTGCGCTTCACCTACGAAAAACGACCGGATGTCCGGACGCGGGCCGTGGCCGGAGATATGCTGCGCCGTTCCCTGCGCCTCCATTCCGTTTCCTCCGGCTCCCTCAACGGCAGTGTTTTTCGTTCTTATCACATGCGATACAATCAAAGCCCGGTGACCGGCCGGGGGCGATTGGTTTCCATTCGGGAATGCGGCGCGGCCGGAAAATGTTTGCCGCCGACGAAATTTTCCTGGGCCGACGGACCCCGCGCGGGAGCGACCGAGCAAGTCGGTATTCGCGTGCCCTTTCAAACCGGCAAGTGGGGTCCCTGGATCGCGGATGTAAACGGCGATGGTCGCGCCGACATCACGCGGTTCTGCTTGAAGGACTGCCCGCGTCCCGGGATCTTTACGGTCATTAACAGAGCAAAAGGATTTCAAGGACCCTACGTTACTGTCGCAAGAACAAGTTTATGGGCGCCCGTCGTGCCCATCGCCTTGTTTTTCGGGGACGTGAACGGCGATGGAGCCGCGGATATGATCTTTCCCGCCAAGTTGCGCGGCGCGTTATGGCTGGGTTATTACGAGTGGGCCGGCAACCGCTGGCGCTGGCCCGTGGTCTCCCGTTATTTTCGCCGGAACCCGAAAGCCTCTTATCAATCGCTGGATGTAAACGGCGACGGCCGGCCGGACATTCTGGAAATCGTCAAGGGAAGCGGCTCCACCGGTTTCACGCCTTATTTCCTGGAACCAGGAGGATTTCGTAAGGGACGGACGACGGAAACCCGCGTGAAGCCCGGCACATCCTTTTACGTGACCGCGGACATGAACGGAGACGGACAAGGTGATATGGTCCACGCTCGCTTCAAGGACGCTGACGCGGAGATTCGCGTGCTGCTTTCCGACGGTTCGGGTTTCGCTTTCACCAGACGGTCCCCCCGGGTTAAGTTCAAGCGCAAGGGCGGCGAACGAGAACTATTGCCGCTGGACATCAACGGCGACGGTAAAATGGATCTTGTTCTACATGAACTAACCAATGTAACCTCCAACATTCTCGTGATGATCTCCCGGGGATCGAGCTTTGAAATCGTGGGCCGCCAGAAGCTGGGCGTGGCCGACTCGGGCGCGAAACTAATCGCGGGCGATATTAACGGAGATGGGTTAGCGGACCTCACCTACAAGCGCAAGCTCGGCCCCAACCTGGATCTCCTGCAGTACATTTCCAATGGTCGCGATTTCGGAGGGAAGTATGCGTTTCACAAACGCCAATTCGCCGGCGGCGCCAAAACGGATCTCCTGGGCGGGGACGTTAACGGAGACGGGCGCATGGATTTGATCTATACCCAGGAAGCGGGCGTGGGAACCAACCTGCGCATCTGGGCGGCGCCCACCGCTATCCCGGAGTGATCACCGGCATCACGGACGGCATCGGCGGTGAAATCGGACTGACCCATGAACCTCACACGGAGCCGGGAGGAAGTCGCGCCGCCGGGCTCAAGGTAGTTACCCGCTATCATCGCGGCGACGGAATGGGCAACAAGTATGAATACTCGCTTGCTTATGTCGGAATGGCGCGCGCGCGAGATCGTGGACGTCTGGGATTCAAGCAGGTAGTGAAAATCGATCACCAGGCGAACCTGAGAAGTACAACCGTCTACAATCGCGCGGGAGGTCGGGGGAACCTGGCGCTCAACGGCACAATTCAGTCCGTGCTGGTGGAAACGAAAAACGGCGCGAAGTGGAGTAGAGTCCGCCTGGCGGCATACGACTATCGAACGAACGGCTCCGATTCGGGAGTGTCCCGCGCTCCCTTACATACGGTGACCCAGGTAAAATACGACGCGGGACGAACCTATTCCCACGGTCGCGTTTATACCTACGATGAATTCGACAATCCGATTCGCGTAGATTACAAATCCCAGATTGAACCCAATCAAAATCACAGCAAGTATACGACTTACCGGAACGATCCGGGGAAGGGATTTATCGGACTACCGACCGCCGCCGTTCTTCGCGACGCGGGAGGCAAGGTCGTCCGTCGAACTTCATATCAGTACGACGACCGCGGCAATCTCACCAGCCGCGGCGTCTGCAAATCCGGATGCGCGAAAGCCGCCGGCGCGGCCTGGATCACCCGTCGCTACAATCATGACGGCTACGGAAACGTCGTTCGCGTAACGGATCCCCTGGGCCATAGCCGCGAAATCACTTTCAACGCCAATCATCACGCCTTTCCCGTTCGGATTACTTCGCCGCGGCCCGCTCCCGGCGCTCGCCAATTGATTACGAGCATGGAGTATTTCGAGAATCTGGGCGCGCTGAAATCCCGGCGGGATCCCAATGGAAACTCCATAAGTTATGAACTGGACGGCCTGGCGCGAAGAATCGCCGTCAAGGCTTCGGGGGAAAAAACGGCGTTGCGAAAAGTCCGCTACGGCTACGTAAAAGGGCGATTCTTTCAGGAGACAATGACCCCGGTAGACTCGGCCGGAAAAAAATGGAGTAGTCGCGCCTCGTACATGGACGGGCTTGCTCGAATTTATCGCGTTGAATCGTCGGGCCACGAGGCGGGGCGCACGATCAATCTCCTTGAGCACGACGGGCGCGGTCAAATCATCAAGCAAAGTCTCCCCCCACTACCAGGGCGAAACTCCCCGGTGGATTACGCGTAGCTACGATCACTCCGAGCGCTTGATTCGCATCGAGGATGCCGAATCGCGACAAGCAGGGCGCCTATAAAATCATTACCACCGTGCAATACGGCAAGGGCGGCCGGCAAAAAGTAATTCGTCGCGCATTCCCCGGGCGCGCGACGGCGCCCGTAACCATCACCCATGACCTCAGTCGCATCGCGGGACAGCTACGCCCCACGCAAGTCAAACAGGCCAATGGTGCATCCACCCGGTTCACCTACGACGCCCTGGGGCGCGTGATTCGCGTCGACGCCCCCGACGGCGTAGTCAACACCTTGAAGCGCGACGTGCTGGGACGAGTCGTCCAGTTCAGTGAAAGCAATCTGGGCAAGTACACATTCCAGTACGACGACCTGGGCCGGGTAATTTCCCGGCAAGATTCCCGGGGCCGGACGATTCGCCATGAATACGACGCGCTGAGTCGCGTCACCGCCCGCGTATTGTCCGACAACTCTCGAATCACCTTTCGCTATGACGAAGCCGGACGCCGCAACGGTCTGGGGCGATTGACTTCGGTAACGGTGGCCGACGGGAAAACCGGCTATACTTATTCCTACGACGCGCGGGGGCGATTGGCCGGGCAAGTCCTGAATATCGACGGTCGCGAATACGGCTTCCAACCCGAATACGATCTCGCCGGTCGCGTAAGCGGAGCCCGCTATCCGGACGGCTCCCAATTGCGCGTAACCCGTACTCCCGCCGGTCGAATCCGAGACATTGCCCTGCGGGACGCCGCCGGCGCCCCGGCGGCCATCGCCTACGGCAACGGAGTCCGGACCCAATACGCGTATCGCATGCCGAACCTGATGTCTTCGCGGACCGTTAAGTTTAAGGATGGAACCGACATAAAAACATCCTACCATTGGGACGGAAATTACAATCTAATCGAACTGACCTCGTCCCTGGGCGGCGAAAGTCGTAAATTCACCTACGACACCGCTGGTCGCCTTGTTAAGGCGGTTTCCGACCCGCGCCTCTACGGTACGCGCAACTACGCCTACACGCCCGGCGGCAACCTGCTCAAGAAGGGCGATTTCGCGTACACCTATAAGACCGGGAACGTCGCGGCCCGGGTCGGCGGAACGACGCGCTGGTCGGCCTTCTTCGACGATCTGGGTAATCTCACCTGCAAGGTGACCGGCACGGCGTCCGGAATAACGGGAGTGGACGCGGCCAAATGTCGCGCCGCCAGGGGCGATGCCTGGCGATACGTCTACGACGACCGGAATCGCCTGGTGCAAACCAACAAGGACGGGAAGATGGTGAATCGCATCATCTACGACCACCGGGGGCGTCGCCTCAAGAAAATCGCCGCGAACGGAACCACCATTCTCTACGTCACGTCCACTTACGAAGTCACGCGACTGCCTTCCGGTGAAACTCGCTATACGAAGTACGTCAGCGGACCCGGCGGACGCATCGCGGCCATCACGCGCTCGGGAACCGGCGACGGGACGGCGGCCGGCTCTCCCGGCAGACTGCTCAAGCACGCCGCGGCGAATGTCAGTGCGGGAATGCAGGATCTTACCAGCATCACGGGCCTCACGGCCTTTATGGGCGCCGGCTGGGAAATGTTCGTTTCGCGCTCTACCTTGCCCTTGAACGGGCGGATTGCCATACTTGTATTGTTTTTGTTGCCTGCGTTGTGGGCGGTGATGTACTTTTCGCGGCCGCGTCCCCTTGCGCGACGCTGGACCGCGGCCGCGCTGCTGCTGTTGCCGGCGTTGTTCAGCCAGTCCGCGTTGCGCGGCCAGGCGGGTGGCCCGGTGCCGGCACCGGTCAATTCAATCGTCTACTACCATCAGGATCACGTCGGCAGCACCGGACTCTTGACGGACGCGGCCGGCAAGATGCTTTCGCGTATTCACTATTCTCCCTATGGCGAAATCATCAAGCGTAGCGGGCCCGACATCGCCCGGGGCGATTTCACGGGACGCGAGGCTGATCGCGGCACGGGGCTTTATTTTTACGGCGCCCGCTACTATGATCCCGCCATGGGCCGCTTTCTGACGGCGGATACGCGCCTGGGCGCCCACATGCTGGCGCCCATGGCCTTCAATCGCTATGCCTACGCCGCGGACAATCCCGTTAACTATACGGACCCCACCGGCCACAGCTTCTGGAAGCACGTCAAACACGCCTTCCATAAGACCACCCACGCCACCAGTCATTTCTTTCATACGAAGACCGGTAAGGCGGTGCTCATCACGGCGATTGTGGCCGTCTCCGTCGCGGTCATCGTGGCGTCGGGCGGCAGTGACGCGGGTGAAGTGGCCCTGCTGGATGAAACCGCCATCGGCGCCGTGGAAGCCGGAACCGAAGTAGGCGCCGAGACCGGCGCGGAAGCGGGGGCGGACTCCGGAGCGGATCTGGGCGCGGACGGGGGCATGGATTCACCGGCGGACGACGCGGGCGGCGACGGGGGTTCGTCTTCCGGAGGCGATTCGGCGAACGACGCCGGTGAGGATTCCTGCTCTTCGTTTCAGGCCGGGACCACCGTACTGACGCCTCAAGGCCCGCGCAAAATCGAGAACATTCGCGTAGGCGATACGGTGCGCGCCTACAATGAAAAGACGCGCAAGGTTGAAAATCGCCCGGTCACGGAACTCTTCCAAAGAAAGGTAAACAAGATCATCGTGATCCAAACCGCGGGCGCGGAGCTTCGCGTAACCGAGTCCCATCCCCTGTGGGTCTTCGGTCGGGGCTGGATCAAGGCCTTCGCCGTCAACCAGGGGGACAGACTCCGCAATCCTTCCGGAAAATCGGTGCGCGTACTTTCCGCGCGCGAAATGCCGGCTCAAGTTCGCGTCTACAATTTCGAGGTAGAGCGCGCCCATACTTACTTCGTTTCGCGCGACGGGGTGCTGGCGCATAATCCCGAGTGTTATAGGACCTGGGAATTCAGGCGGCAATATAGGAGTATGAACAACTATCAACGGCAGCAAGCGGATGATATTATCTACGATATAGGGG
>CAZGYS010000262.1:0-8559 GCA_964530305.1 uncultured Leptospiraceae bacterium | reverse complement strand
GTCACACCACGGCCACGTTGCGCAACGACTCCAGTCTGCTCAATCACGCGAAGGATCTGTTCACCGGCATCAAGAACTTCATCAGTCCGTCCACGAGCGTCGTGGTGGACAATACCCAATCGCTTATATCGGCGCTGGCGCAAAACATGTACTTGCTGCGCGATTTCACGCAAGCGGCGACGGGCGTCGACGATTCCATTCGCCTCATGGTTCAGCAGGATCTGCTGGGGCGTCCCCGCGAATCCGACACGGCCAGCGAACCCATCTCCGCGCTGGAGAGTTTGATCTTCGTCCTCAACATAGCCCACCTCTACGGCTACAACTGGAACGGCAACGCCACATCGCCTCAGATTACGGGGATGAGTAACGGCGTATTGACGGTCGCGGACGCCATGCACGCCCTGGGTTCGAAACTGGACGGCACTTCCCTGGGGGTGTTTCAAGTTAAGACCAACCAGGTAACGGGTCAGGTAGCGCGCGACGGCACCGACGACGGCGGCACCTTGCCCCTTCGCGCGGCGGCCAATACACCGGCGTTGCTGGCCCTGCAAGGCGAAAGTCGCGGCACGCTCACCTCGGCGACGGACATGGTGAATCGCAAGACCATCCCCTGGGTCATGGGTTGGATCAAGCGCGTACTCTTCGAGGGTTACGGGCCCTATTACAACGTGAACAAGACCGATGCGTCGGGGAATTTTCTGGCGCTGGACGGTTCCGTCTATGATCCCTCCGCGTCCGGACGCTACAAGGCCAGCTGGTCTACGTCGGCATATCGCATTCAAGTGCGCGACGGTGATAGCGACGGCATCGAGTGCGCCGGCCTTCAGGGCAATGAAATGCAAGGTTGTACCGGCAACGGCACCTCGTACACCATTCCGGAGATCATCGGACAAAATGATAATTCGCGTCGCGTCTTCTCGGATGAAGTCGCCTTCTATAAAAACTTTCAGTGGCTGCTCAATGAAAAACGCTTCGTGCTGGTGTTGCCCGTGCAGGCCATCGTCAGCGGCGGCGCCCTGGCGGGTCTGAAAGAAGGGGCCTATGTTACGGTGGTCGCCAATGGTCTGAAGGGTCTCATGGCGGCGAAGCCATTCTGTTCCAGCGCCACCGCGCTGTGTAATAAATCCGACAACGCCAAATGGCTCAAGGCCGGCACCAACATCAAGGCCACGGACGCCAATGGTCGCACCAGTCAGGGCGATTTGACGACCTTTTCCTCTACGCCGGGCGATTCGGTGATCATGGTGGAGGTGTGGGGTTTCGGTCTGTCCGGAACGACCTACGGCTTCACGGACACGTCCACCTGGGACGCGCTTTATAATCCGGTGCTCTTTACCAGGGTCGCCAATCAATTCTTCGGGGCGATTCCCCCCGCCGTCTCCGTTAACTTTCCCGTCTTCGAGCGCGCGAGTTTCCTCACCACGGCCGAGGTTCCCTCCAGCGCGACGGAAACTTACTGGGATCAGCGTAATAAACTATTGCCCATCGTCGCGGCGCTGGCGAAGACGTTGCACGATCAATCCGACGGCGCGACGAACAAGAACGCCTTCGACTTGCTGACGGACATCGCTCAGGTGCTGGTGCGTCCGCACATTACCACGGGGACGGAACCGGTCTCCAGCGTCGCGGGCATTACCTATTTGAAGGTGCGCGGCTCCAGCGGTTCCACCGGCATGCGCAGTCCGTCCATGACCCAGGCCGAGTACTATCCGGATTGTCTGGGCGATCCTTTCGGCAAATGCAATGGCGCGGCTTCGAACAACCTCCGTAGTCTGGTGTCGCTGCTGACCGAGAACTCCCTGCGCTTCCAAGACGGCGTGCTGAATTTGATCGGCAAGTCCACCATGATGACCTTCGGTACGCGCATGCTCACCGAGCTGGGTTCGCCTTCGCGTCAGGTGGGTCGCGATAAGCTCATCGCCGGCGTCGAACAATACATGCAACAGGTGCATCTGACGGCGAACATCACCGACGCGAACACGCAATTCGACGTCGAATCGCTGCTGACGCGAATCGATACCCACCTGCGTGGTTATCCCGATTCGCGTTCCACGGATCTCGAATCCACGGACTGGAAACGCGTGGCGGACATCCATAATCTGTTTTCGGATCTACTTTCCAGCGGGCCCTACGGGATCATGAACAACATCGATACCATCATAGACGTGCTGGTCTTCGCCGCTCCCACCGACGGCGAGGTTTCCGCCTTTCTGGATCTATTGCGAGTCGGCATCACGAACAGCAGCGGCGCGGCCAACTACGAGCTTACGGAAATTCTGAGCACGGACGTGGTGAGCATGGTGCGTCTTTCCTTGCCCAATGCGCGCAGTCTCACCGGTTCGCTGGAAGGCCTGACGGCGCCCGGCCTGTTTATGGACTACGCTTACGCCACGGTCTCGAGCGACTTCAGTATAGATCTAATCTTGACCGACTTCGAGCGCTTTCTTGCATCTCCGGCCATTCAAAACGTCGACGACCCGGGTAATAATATTCTCATATCGGGCGGTCTCTTGATAAAGTACTTCGCGGACGTCGCGGAGCGCGGTAAAAAAATCGATCCTGGAAATTACGTCTTTC
Source organism: uncultured Leptospiraceae bacterium (assembly GCA_964530305.1). GTDB lineage: Bacteria > Spirochaetota > Leptospiria > Leptospirales > Leptonemataceae > CAZGYS01. Next base: position 5,982 of record CAZGYS010000262.1, on the reverse strand, counting down.
AGGATCGTTGGAATACGACGGAAGAGTCTTCCAGTCTGTTCGATCGCTTGAACTACATCCTCAGTCTGAAGTAAACGAAATCGCCCGGGCGCCCCAAAAGAAATCATGTGGAAAAACAAAACAGCTAAAAGGCGAAACAAGCTCAGGAATGGTTTCGTCATTGTGATTGTCGCGTCGGCGATTACCGCCTTTTCGACTTCCCTCACCGCCGGCAACTACGGCGATATCTACGGGGCGCATCCCTGGCATCACGCCATGGGCGGCGCGGTGACTTCCATCGTAACTGATTCGTCCGCGGTGTTCTACAACGTGGCCGGTCTGGGGATGCTTTCGGAAGGCGATCGGCTCATGGTTCTCATTGAAGCCGCGGCCAAAAAGAAAAGCGCCGGGAAAAACCCGAATAAGGACGCGAACAAAAACGAGCCCGGCGTCAAGGCGGCCGACGCCAATGCCGCGAAAAACGCGAAGGACAAGTCCGCGAAACAATCGCCTTCGCGGAGCTGGAGCGACTGGCGCAAATACACCGGCGCCCTGGGCGGCGTTTATCGCGATTATTTTTCCAATGCCCTGGATCACAAACCCGCGGACCGTCCCGAAAAAATCGTGCACGAATTGTCCCTGCACTACAATTACGTTCGCCCGGAATTATCCACCACCGCTCCTTCCAATCAGGACATCGAAGGTATCCGCGACGATTACGCGGTCCTTTCACTGGCCATGAATCTGGGCAGCATCTTCGACTTCGGACGCGTCGTGCGTTTCGGGCTCACCTTCATGCTTCCCGCCACGGGCAATTTGATTACCATCAATGATTTGAATCCCACCGTGCATCGCTATCTGCAGCACGGGGTTTCCAACCAGCGCCCCATCATCATGGCGGGCCTGGGCGTGGAAGTTTGGAAGGACATCATTTCAGTGGGCGTCGGTTTCAGCACATCCGTGGACGGCAAGGGCGCGCTGCTGTTAAAGGACGTGCCGATTTCTCCCGATCAGGTGATTCCCGATCAACAAGCGATTATCGAAGTCAAGGCCAAGTTCCAGCCCAACTACGGCTTGATGCTCAAATACGGCAAGTTGCGCGGCGGCGTAACCTACAAGCGCGAATCCTTCATCGGTATCAGCGACCTGGACGCGCGGGCGCAAACCCAGTTGCTCGGGATTCAATTGGATTTTGATCTCGCGGTGCTGGATCTTTTTACGCCGCGAGTCTGGGCGTTTGGTCTGGGCTACCAGTTTTCGGACAAGCTGATGGCCGCGGTGGACGTGAACCGCGAACTATGGAGTTCCTTTTCCAGCTATCGCTCGGACCTGGAAAACTTCACCGGCAATGCCCCACTCTCGCGTACGAAACGTACTTACGTAGAGGACTTCTATTTGAAGGACGTAACCGTAACGCGGGTAGGCGTCGAGTATGCTTTTTACGACTGGTTCAAGCTACGCGGCGGCTACACGAAGCGTCCCAGTCCCTTGCCCGTGAACAATGGCGGCATCAACTGGATGGACGCGGACCGAACCTACTTTATGGCGGGCGTTAAATACGTGCTCATGCCCGGCCACTTTAGTTTTCTCAGTCGCCTGAAGCATCCCATCGTTTTCGACTTCACCATTGAAAGGCAGAACTTGAAGTCGCGCGCGTTGCTCAAGATTTCGCCCACCACCCGACAGCCCCACTATTACACGGTGGGCGGCGGCGTCTGGCACACCGGTTTTTCCATGACGTTCTATTATTGAATCGCGCGCCTCAGCGAACGATGGGAGCGAAGAAAGACAGGCGCCAGATCCAGAACAGAAAACGAATCTTGTTGCGCACGCGACGAATGACGACGCCGAAGCCCTTGCCTTTGTTATTGGTGCCCTGGGGATTGGTCCAGCACACGGCGCCTTCCAGGCGAATCGATCCGTAGGGCGTGGAGATTTTCATATCCAGGCTTTCATACATTTCGAGATCGTCGGTTGATTCAATGTACAGGCCGTGACGGGAAATGTTGTAGAGCTTCCCGGTGATTTCCATGCTATCGCCCTTAACTTTTTCCACCGCGGCCGTGACGGCATTGTCCACCTTGAAGCGGGGAAAGAACCGCAAGCGTAGAAATTCGTCCAGCTTCTCCTTCATGCGCCAGTTCTCGTCGGAGTAGGCGAAACGAATGCCGGCTCCGGGAACGCCTTCGCCGCCGGAGCGCGTGCGTACCACATGACCGGTTAGATGAAGGATTTCGACGCGGCCGTTGAAGTCCATGGGGACGTTGATTTTGATTTCATCACCCGGGTTCAGCTGGCCTTCCTCGTCCAGGGGAATGAAACAACCGATGGCCGAGATATTCTCCGTCATGACGGCGCTGAGATTTCCTTGCGCGTCTTCCCAGGAAACCGCCACGGGCAACGAACTGCGTTTGGAAGTTCGCCAACCCCGCGAAATGACGCTCATGTAGGGCGCGGAAACCTCACGATGGAGAAAATAAAAGATGCCCGCGGTAATGATCATAATCAAGGCCGAGTTTACGAGTACGGCCCGTAGCGTGACGCGTACGCCCTTTACCTGAATGGCCATGAAGCTCTCGGGCGCCAGAAAGCCGATGATCACCATCAGGTTGAAGAGCATGAGAATGCCCATGAAGGCGAAAAACAGATAGTAGCCCCATTTCTTCGCGTGCAGGAGGCCCGCGCCGATGAGCCAGGCCATGAGGAACAAGACATAGTTGAGGGGGCCGAAGGTGGCCAGGATGACCGGAACATTGGTCAGGGGAACGCGACGCCCCAGGCCCGTGAACACATAGGAAATCACCGGCACCAGGAAAAACAAAACGGCAATGATTAGAACCGTGCGCGGAATCGTTCGCAGTGTGACGGACATGGATTCAGAATGAAGGCCCTTCGCGGGCGAGTCAACTTAATAAACCGTTCGCTCCGCGATAAAGCGGCTTGCGCCGGGAGCGGCGCGATCCAGATTGACCCGTGTCCGAGCTGGAGCCCATCGCCCGCTACGAATCCCGAACCATCGTCTATGATTCCTCCCGGGAACTGAAACCGGCGGCCGTGATGCTGCTGGTGCATCGAGAGCGTCGGACCGTCCTGTTCATCGTGCGGTCCGCGCGCCTGAAAACCCATCCCGGTCAAATCGGCCTACCCGGCGGCGGCATCGAAGCGGGCGAATCGCCCCTGCAAGCCGGCCTGCGCGAACTGGAAGAAGAGGTCGGCGTTCCCGCGAGCGCGGTGGAGGTCGTGGGCGATATCGACAGACTCCAGACGATCACCAATTATCTCGTACACCCTTTCGTCGGTTGGTGGAGTCATGATCGCGAGCTGGTGCTGGACGAAAGGGAAATCAGCGCCGCCTTCGAAGTGCCGCTGGATTTTTTGCTGGAGCCGGACAACTGTCGCCTGGAAATCTGGGGCCGTCACGGCATTCAAAAGAAGATGTATTTCTGGACCCACGGGGAACGCGTAATCTGGGGCGTGACGGGGGACATCCTGGCGTCTTTTTATCGAGCGTTACGCGGGCGCGAACTGGCCGATTCCCTGACGGTCTCCGAGTCCCGCGAAGACGATTTTCTGCGGCGCTTTCGCGACGGGGATAAAACCGCTTCGCCTTGAAGCGTACGTGTTTACGCTTCCCTTTGCGCCAGCGCGTGAACGCGCAGGGCTTTGTCCAGGCGCCTGATCTGTGATTCGCACGCTTCGCCCATGCCCGTGTACAGCAGGTGGGTTTGCTCGGCCAGCTTTAGATCGCGATTTTCAGTACTTCCGTCGGACGCGGGAGCTCCGAAGTCCTCGGTTATGCGCAGGATGATCTTCTGCATGACGGCGCCCACGACCTGGGAGGCGCGTAGCTTTTCCTGAACGCGACCGTCCAGCTTTTCCATATCGCGTAGCAGCCGACTGTATTTTTTATCCAGGCGATTTTCCCGCGCGCATTCGAGAATGGTTTCGCTCAAGGCGATTCCTTCCTTCAATAAAGCCTGGAATTCATTCAGTTCCTTCGACAACTCGTCTATGTCCGCGTAGAATTCGTTCGCGTTGAACAGTTCGTCCCGGTCGGGCCGGGGTGGACGCCAATGGCCGGACATCGCCTCGACTTCGTTCGCCGAAAACTCAGGTTCATGGGGCACATCGTCCAGCAAGGCGCCCCGGGGAGTGCAATTGACCACCCGGACGCCTTTAGCCAGGTCGTTGGGAATGCGACGGGAAAGCCAGCGATGAAAGATCACCAGTTTATCGTTCGTGGGTGTTCGGCCGCCGCCGACGGCCGGCAACCAGCGAACGGGAAGGGCCGACATTTGACGGTAGTTGTGCAACTCTCGCCTGAACAAACGCGATTCCAGATAGTTCAAGCGCTCCTCGAGCACGGCGCCCTTCGCGTGGGCCAGCCCGCCGGTGAAGGAGAGGTCCAGACCGAAGAGGCGAATGCGTTCGCAACCCATGAGACAGGCCAGGTCATAGGCATTGGTGAAGACGGAACCGCCGAAGGCGACGTCGCCGGGTTCCACGCGAAGGTGTCGAAAGAAAACCTCCGCCAGGGGAAAAGGCGAACCGGTATAATAGATTCGTTCGGCCGGTAGAATACGCGGCGTTAGATAGATCGTCGTCGGGTCGAGAACGAAAATCGCCTGCCCCCCATAACCCTCCAGATAGGCGCGATTCACCGGTTGGGGATCTACGCTTACGATGATGTCGGGGTCCACGTCTCCCGCGTTCAGTACGCGTACGGCCGTATCCACGGCAATGACGAGAAACCCTTTTTCCTTGAGCGCGCGAATGGTCCCCACCGAATCCGAAAGGGACGGACCCGCGCCGCAGATCACGGCGCGCCCGCCGGGCAGCGTATCGAAGAGCGTGCTGACCGGCCGGCCGTTGCGCATGTGAATGAAATTCGCGGCCAGGTTGCGCGCCCAGGCCTTGTCGAAGCGGGCGATGGTGGCCAGGTTCACGTCCTTTCGATTGAGAAAGTTTTCGCAGGTGAGGCGAAGCTCGTCATAGCCCGCGTGCAGTTGAAAGGAAGCGCGATGGGGGATAAACAAAATGCCGCGATTGCCGCGCCCGCGAAACAGCTCGTCCAGGACGTCGTCGGAAGGCATGGCTGGAACGACCACCAGCCTTCCGGAAGTCATGTACTCGGCGAAGTCGTGAACGCTCAGGGCCGCGTGCAGAATGCGAATGTCCGGTTCAATCCAGGCGACGGGGTTGGGGTGCTCCTCCAGCACGCGCGCCATGGCATAGCCGAGACCGCCGCCGAAAAACAGGAGCAGTTGTTCGCCGTCCTCGGGCTGAATCTCAGCCGCCTGACGTTTAGCTTCCCGCAGGGGATCGTGACCGCTGTGCAGACGACGCCCGTCTACTTTCAGGGACGCATCTCCCTGCGCGCTTCTCACCAGCGAACTACGCAGAAAGTCGGCCCGGCTCGCGCGCAGACGCTCGGCGAATTCCTCGTCTTCGCGCATGGCTTGCGGCAGCCCGTGAGTCAGGGCGATTTCGATTTGTTCACCGACGTCAGGCATCTTGTTCGGGAACCCAGTAAAAGCGCGGACCGCGCCGACCGACGAAGAGCTTTACGTCGTACAGGCGCGAAAGATTTTCCGAGGTAATAATTTCATCCGCGGGACCGGCGGCGAAAACCCGTCCGCCGCGCAATAGCAACGCGTGATTGGCGTGGCGGGGAATTTCCTCGATACGGTGCACGATGGTGATGGTATGAACCCGCTCGCGCGCGGTAAAATCGTCCAGCAGCTTTTCCATGAACAGGCGCGAGGGAATATCCAGTGATTCGAAGGGTTCGTCCAGGATCAACAGTTCCGGTGAGCCCATGAGCACGCGCAGCAGCAGGACGCGTCGACGTTCCCCGGAGGAAAGTTTGCGAAACAATCGCTCCGGTTGAATGGTGCTTTTGGCGTCCGTCATCATGTAGCGGTCAAACAGATCCAGCGCTCGTTCGCGTACGGGCGCTTCGTATTCGTCGTACACCGCCAGGTTGCCGTCCGCGCCGGTCAT
>CAZGYS010000261.1:0-8567 GCA_964530305.1 uncultured Leptospiraceae bacterium | reverse complement strand
TCATAACTTCCCAGACGGACCCCTCGGCTCCCGGCGGCAATGATTTCGGCGGCGGCGATTTTACTTCCGGCGCCGCGTCGGCCGCCCTCCAATTGGAACTGTATCGCAAATGGGCCCAGTATCCGCCCTACTCTCGTCCCCTTTTCGCGGGACAACTGGATCGCGTAGACCCCTACAATGCGGAGCGCCCGGCCGTAGGCATCATCGCCTCACCGGCGGAAGGCTGCCAGAAGGATAAGCTCGGTCGCCCCTCCAATTGCACGAAGAAGCCCACGTTCACGGACGTGAAGTGCAAGATGATTCCCGCGGCGTCCATTTCCATCGGCCAGGAAGACATGAAGGTTCAACTGTATTGCTTTCGCATGGAAAACAATAAGCCCGTGAATCAGGAAATCAAAATCACCAAGAGCCGCGTGATTCGCAAGGTTCATCGCAAGGTTTTTCCGGCGTTGCCGCCCACGAAATTCGGGGACAATGGTTCGGACGGAGACCTGAAAGCCGACGACAAGATCTACACCTTCGTCGTACGACCCTCTTCGAAAGACTGGGGGCAGATGTATCTGGAAGTGGAAATGGAAGTGGGCGGCAAGAAGCACGTTCAACGCGCCGGCTGGTTCAGCACGCCCAGTAAAATCGCCGAATTCCAGGGCGGTGTTACCGACCGCGTAAAGGACGGCAACCTGTCCGTCTCCGTGCCTGTTTTTATTCGTAAGAAAGGCTATTATGAGTTCGACGCGAACATTCAGGAGAATCAGGGAGACAAGCGCTTCGTAGCCACGTCGGCCTGGGAAGGAGACCTGGAGCCCGGCCGACACGTCATCGAGTTTCGTTTCTTCGGCAAGATCATTCGCGATAAGAACGCGGAAGGCCCCTTCCTGGTGCGCAACATTCGTGGTAAGCGCAACAACAACCCCATGTCGCCCAGTCGCCTGCTGAAACTACACCAGGCGGGACAGCCCCTGCCGGACATCAAGCACACCGAGCCGGAGTGGGAGTACATCAAGCCGGGCAAGGACCACGTCACCGGCGGATATCGCACGAATGAGTTTTCCAATAAGGAACACCAATCGGCGGATAAAGAGAAGCGCATCAAGTATCTGCAAGATCTGGCCAATAAGAAAGAATAACCAGGTCGGAATCCAGGCCGATTTTCATTGAGGTTCGCATGCCGCTCCCCGCAACGGAGCGGCGCGAACGAACATTTCATCCTTCGTCGCGACGCAATGCGTTCGCCGGCGTGAACCCCGCGCATATCGCGCTTTGCTCATCTTCAACTTCAAGCCCCTCTTTCCCAGATTCATTGCGGGCGATGGTAAGGCATGCTAAAGCAGCGGATTCTGGATTACGATGAACTGCACTCTCTGGATCGAGACTATCTTGCTCAGGTCATCGCATCCAACCCGGTCGAGGAAGTTCTAGGAACCCTGGCGGAGCTGCTGGCCACGCGCGACCGGGAAACCGTTCTCTCGGCCTGCGCCGTAATTCGCGATCTTGGAATCTTGAAATACCCGGCCGCGGAGTTCCAGACGCACTTTCGAAAGACTCTCCCACAATCGCCCGCGCGCGACGAACTGGAGCAATGCCTTTACCGTGACGAAGACAGCTCCATTAGAAGCTCGACGATCTATACGCTCGGGAAGCTGGTTATCGACGATTTCGAATCCATCTTGCGCGACTCATGGAGCTACTACTACGCCAATGACCCGCTGAATATTCACAGGCTCCTATTTGAGATTTCCATGTACGGGGGAGAGATTTTCAGTCTGGCGGAGAAACTCACGCTTCATTCGGACTATCTATTTCGCTGGGCCGGCCTGGAAGCCCTGGCAAGCACCAGGCTCCGGGAAGAGGCGAGCATAATAAAGCTATACGAGCGGCTGATGCGGGATCCCCGCGACAAGATTCGGGTTCTGGCGACTCACGACGCTCGAAGGCTGGAGGCCGAAGCGCGCGGGCAACCCTTCCCGCCGGGCGATCACGCTCTATCATTCAGCAATTTTGAAGTCTACGTGGGAAATTCCATGCATATGGAAGAGCGAGCAAATTCCAGTCTTCCGGAACTTCGGGAGTATGCGGAACGGTTTTTCGCGACCGAGAACTCGGAATAAGCTCAGGATTTTCGAATTTGGAGGTTTTCAACTGCTCGGTTCGACGGCCCTAAAAGCACAGATTCAGGACATTTTCGAGATCGGATTAACTGTAATCAGGTAAATCGCACTTTAAACGTGCAAAAAACCACAATCAATACCGCACCGAAGAGCGATTCGGGCGACGGTCTTCCCATGCAAAGCAAAACGCCGGCGATCGATACGAGACTTGCATAAGGAAGAATGTATCATTCTCCCAATTCCGGGACCAGGAGCCCCCAAAAGCTAACACGATTCGAATAAAAGGCCCCCGAACTGGACACAAGCACCGCTTTGAGCGATTTTTTCACCCTTTTCTTGAAAAAAATTTCACCGCTCCGGCCTGGATGAGTCCCGCGGGTACACGCATTGCAATAGGATATCCATCAAGCGGACTTTTATAATCATCCGTTACTCAAAAACACACAGTTTTCAGGATTCAAGGAAGGAGACAAACAAATGCGAAAGTTAGCACTGGCGGCACTGGCCGCATCCATGTTCATTGCAAGCGGCGTAGAAGCTGCTACCTACCGTCTGTTCGTACACGGTCGTTCGGGCGACAATCACTGCACCACCTCTAACTGGTCCAGCGATGTGAAAAACTACTGGGGCGGAACCGTTTCCGGTCTCTCCAACGTACGCTACGTCGGTTTCGACGGAACCCAGAGCGGCGGCGCTTACAGCTGGAACAACTGCGGCGCGCAACGTCAGCTTTACAATGCACTCAACACCTTCTGCAAAGGTTCCAACAACTGCGAAATTTACACGCACTCCACCGGCGGTCTGGTGGCTGCTCGTTTCTTCCGCTACTATCGTCCCTCCAGCTTCGGTTGGAATGTAAACCGTGTTCAACTGCTGGCTAACGCTTCCGGCGGTTCCGAACTGGCCGACCTCTCTACCTCTTACCTGGGATGGCTGGGTTTCGATACGCTCGGCGGCGAACTGGACAACTCCGTAAGCACCAGTGGCGCTCGTTCCTGGGACCACAACAGCGCTAACGGCCTGACCCTGTTCACCACCTCCGGAACCGGCTCCGACTACTTCTACGCTACGAGCCCCTTCCTGCCCGGTAAAGACGACGGCGTTCTGGCTAACCACAGCCTCTGCAACATCAACGCTGTAAAGAGCGTAGACACCAACTGCACCCGCGGTAACTCTCGCCTGCGCGAAAGCTACACCTGCTGGAAAGGTTGGAACCCCTTCGCTACCTGCTACCGCTACTACTACCGCTGGTCTCCGTACTACACGGTTCACCAGGGCGGCGGCGGCCACAGCCACAGCGATGCCAAGCGCGACTACAACCGTCGCTAATCGCACGGACTGAAAAGTCGAAGCGAAGAGAAGCCGGGGTGGAAACACTCCGGCTTTTTTAGTATCCAAGGAGGGAGTGCGACTCCCTCCCTGGAACCCTCCCCGCCAGGGGTTGCGGTTCCCCTGGACCCCTAAACGCTTCGTGGGGTTGATTTCGTAAGTTTAACTCTCGCGTGACGGCTTCTTCGCGCTCGTTGTAGCTCAATTGTTTGTCAAGCTCCATTCGCGCCGGCGCGTGTTGGGTGTGTGAAACATGTCATTCTTGAAGCTCAATTTCATTCATCAGCCTTTGAAAAGGCCAGACAATCCCCGGACGAGATTCGGGTCATCGAGGGAGGGGATTGCCTGGCCGCACGCGAATGCCCCCAGACCCCCCAACCGCTTCGCGCATTTGAAAACGTGAGTTGGTTTCTTCGTCAAGTTAGGTTTGAAACAGGCGACATCCGGGCTGTAGACCCAATTCATTACCTCACTAAATGTGAACGTGCATAGGCCATGGAGGGGAATTTCTTATCGCCCGCGAATCCCCCTGGACCCCCTCGTCGGGCTTCCGGCATCCTTGCCTCGCCCGACACACACGCCTCCGTGCGAGTGACCGCTTCGTGGGGTTGATTTCGTAAGTTTAGTTTGCGCGTGACGGCTTCTTCGCGCGCGTTGTCGTTCAATTGTTTGTCAAGCTCTATTCGCGCCGACGCGTGCCTGGCGTGTGAATCACGTCATTAGCGGTTTATGGACGACTGATGCAATACCTTACTACATCGTTATTGGCTTTCGCAAATTAAGCAGGGACATGCTGTAACCCATTTCAGACGAAATATGAAGTCCGATACGAATGCGATGCGACATCCAACGCGAATCAGACTGCGATTTTTCTGTTTCATGACCCCGCCTCAAGAAACGGCACGTACGACGATATTCGGAAGCGTCTGAAGCAAGGGATCATTGAGGCCCAAAAAGGGCCGGCTTTCCACCATAGTGCTCGGCGGACCTGGACAAATCTCGCCAATGAAACTAATTCCGCGTCCGCCTATTGGAACCTTGCCGTCCTTGCCTGGTGTGAAGGTCGCATGAAACAGGCACATTTGCTCTTCGGAAAATCCGACTCGGCCGGCGGTCATCCATCATTGCGCGTCAGGAATCTCAACATGGTTTCTAGATTTGCGGCCGAGTGGAAAAGAATGCGGGTAAATGATGATAAGAATTCAAATGACTAACCCTGGCGCGGATACGCAACCCCCACCTTCCATCCTTTTGAATTTTTCGCGGGCCTTCGTGAACTTCGCGGCCCCCCCCTAACGACTTGACGCCGCCTCCCCATTTGGAACAATCATTCCAAATGGAACGATTGTTCCAAATGGAGCCTGAAATGAAATCCACGAAACTATTATTGATTGCGGCCTCGGTCCTGTGGCTGATCTGGGGACTGGTGCACATCCTGGCGGGAGTCGTGACCATGCTGCAGGTCCTGCAGGGGGACACTACGGCCGCCGTCCACGGCATTACCGACAAAGTGAACATCGAAACCCTGCGCCTGGATTACCCCTATGCCGTCGGCGCCATCATCAAGCAGCATGGTTGGAATCTACTCTGGGTGGGCGTGGTCACGGCCGTGGGCGCGGTCTTCGTCTGGAGGCAAAACACCATCGCCATATTCGTCAACGCGGCGACGGGCGGCCTGGCGGACCTGGGATATTTCATATTCATCGACGTGCCGGGTCTGGCGAATCCCCCCGGACCGCAGATGACCTGGATATGTTCGGCGGCGATTTTGTGCAGCCTCTACGCCTGGTTCAAAGGCCTTCGCGGGGCGAAAGCGGCCTGAAAGATCGCGCTCGCGTCAAAAAACCGGATTGAATCGCCCGGGCCTCTGAATAAAATCAACCGAGCGCGCGGATACAAACATGCCCCGGGACAAACAATTCAATCGAGAAGAGGTCATCGAGAAAGCCATGCTGCTCTTCTGGAAGCAAGGCTATCACGACACCTCGGTGCAGGACCTGGTGGAACACCTGGGCATCAATCGCGGCAGTCTCTATGATACCTTCGGCGGGAAGCGTCGAGTTTTCGAGGCAGCCTTTGAGCGCTATCGCCTCTTCGCGGAGAGTCGCCTGCGCGAATTCTTGAGAGAACATGAGGAAGTCAAACCGACGCTGCGTACGCTTTTTCGAAACATCATCGACGGTGATTGCGCGGACGCCGATCGCAAGGGCTGCCTGATTGCCAACAGCACGACGGAAATGCTGCCCGACGACGCGGAACTCCGGGAAGTCATCGCCCGCCATGGAGATACCATGGAGAAACTGTTTCGAGATTTTCTAAACAGAGGCGCGAAGGCGGGTCGAATCTCGAAGGATAAGGACGTAAAAAGCATAGCCGGAGTGCTCTTTACTTTCATGCAAGGTCTGCGCGTCGTGGGCAAGACCCGGCCACCGAAGCGCAAACTCCTGGCGTCGGTGGACCAAATGCTGTCTTTGTTGGATTGAAGGCCGGTGTGTGTAGATTATGAACACTATTTCATCAATCGCCTTCGCAACCTGTCTTCTGGTGGGATTCGCCGCGCAATTGGTCTACTCAACGATGGTAAATCGCATCAATCGAACGGCCGGACAAAAGGTCTACCCAATGAGAATGAGCATTCTTCATTTTTTCGGAGTGTGGGGCACTCATCGCAAAGCCTTTCCGAAATCTCCTGCGCGCAAACTCTTGCTCTTCCTATTTCTAATTCAAGTCTGCGCACTCATTGTACTCATGCGATTCATGGCGTAGCGACGCAAGGCGACCTGCCTGAGTGAGATGGAGAAACTAACAAAGCGAGTCTTTATGGACTGGGATAATCGACCAATTGCCGCGGTCATTCAGGCTTGCCTAACTTGAAAAAATTCTTGTCATTGAACACCAACCTCGCGATTACAATTCTTCGCGAATAAATTTCTCCACGGACCAAAAGTTCAGGGAAAGCACGGAGGCCGGTATTCGAAATTGAAGATAAGATATGCGCACAACTGGAAAGACTCCTGGCCCGGTGGGCGATAAATGAGGAATTCCCGGATTCCGAGTTTGGGGAAATTTTTCCATACCTGGAAAGATTCATTCCGGAGGTTCTCTCCGGTAAATACACATATTGGAAATACGAAAGCCTCGATGGGTTATATCCCGCCGACACGCGACTAATCTCTAAACACGAGGCTATCATCTCCGGCCTTGCTCTACTGATTACTTCACAAACTCTGATTGATTTCCGCCTTCATTTCAAAATCGCCGAAGATGGATCGCATTTCAAATATCTAGAGTGTAAACTGCGAGCGAAAGTGGATAATGAAATGGTCGAGTATGAGTATTCCGCCCTCCTGGACGTTTTGCCGTTCCTCAAGAACACCGACTACGACACGATAAATTGGAAGTTCGAAATCATGAGGGAACGATAGTCGCCACGCCCCCTTCCATCTTTCCTGGCCTTCCGCGGCCCCTTCGTGAACTACGTGGCTTAAAGACAACCGCGACGAATACGCCCCTTGCCTGTTCGCCTCAGATCACGCGCTTGTATTCATCCAGCTCAAGCTTCCAAACGGGCACGCCGCAGTACTTATCCCCTTCCGGACAAAAAGGCTTGATGCCGGCCTGCTTGCGAATCCAGCAGGGCGCCTTGATTTGATTGGCGATTTCGGGATGCACGCGACTCACCTGGCGAAGCTCGTCTACCGAGGCCTGGAAGATTTCTTCCTGGGCATTGTAGCAGGTGCGAACCTTCCACTTGTGATGGAGATTTTGCAAATCGCCTGATTCATAAAAGCGAATGGGGAAGGCGTTGGGCAAAAGATACACCGCCTCTTCCGTGGTGCCGCCCGCTTTCAGAAAATCCTCGATGGCGGCGAAGAGCCGAACCATGCTTTCGTCGTAGCGCGATTGCACGGGCTCTTCCACTTCCATGATGGCGGGCGTGATGTAGTCGGGTTCTCCCGTGTAGTGGCTCATGAGCACGGGGCGAGCGCCGGGCACCAGGCGATGACGCTGATCCTGGGAATCCGCCGTGTGCGAAATCTTCTTCTGGAACGTGTACTGAACATTAACCAGCGCCCGGGTGGCCTTGGAGAGCGTCGTCTCATTCAACGTGGATTGAAAATGACTGTTGCGAGCGGGATTCAAGACGAGATCAACCGCATCGCCGTCGCTGAACGCGGAACGCGGCAACCCGAGAACGGCGCGCACGGAGGACGCCAGGTTTTCCACGGCGTCTTCGCTGTAACCGCGCAAGCGCGATCTCAATTCTCCGATTTCGTCGTCGGCCAGCTCCGCGTCGAATTCGCGTACGAACTCCCGGGCAATGTCCCGGTTCCATTTGATTTCGCCGCGTTCGTCGGTACCGTAGAACTGCTCGAAGACCGTGTATTCCAACGTCTCTTCCAACGGCATGGGGTCGGGCATCTCGGCCGCGTAGAGGGGATCGACGCGTTCAATCGCCGCGAACATGCGCTCGACCAACTGCTCGGTCTCCACGGGCACGTCGAAAGTCCGACACAGACGGCGATAGCGATGCAGGGTCAGCCCGTTCACCGTGTGATATAGAAAACAATACGTGGCCGTGGGCAGGACGTAGCGCGCCGCTTCCATGGCTTTCTTTTTGATGGTCTTTTCCCAGGCTTCGGCCTTGTGCGCGCGACCGGGGAAGACCTTGAAGAATTCCTTGCCAGCCACCGGCATCAACTGATCGGTCAGGGCCTGGTAGTCGGCCACGGCGTCACGCACCGCGCGCAGGTACACTTCGCGGGCTTCCGGGCGATCTTGCAGCGAATCGGGAACGTGAAATTGCTCGGGCTTGACCTCGACATATCTTTGCGAGACCTGCTCCGAATTATAGAACGGATGGGAGTGGAGGAAGCTCCAGACCAGATGGCGACTGGCGCGCTCGATGGTAAAAATGAAATGGGGATGCTGGCGAGTGGTTAAATGGCCCGCCTTCAAGGTAGAAGCGGCCACGCGGTCTCGAATTTCCACCGCCTTCGGCGTGGCCGATACCATCTCGGGCGTGATGATGCCCTTGCCCGAATAACAGGTCCGCGCGGTGGCGATGCTCAGATCAAATGGTACCCGGGTGTAGTCCACCAGGGTTACGATGGGGCCGGACGAAGGGGT
>CAZGYS010000260.1:0-8578 GCA_964530305.1 uncultured Leptospiraceae bacterium | reverse complement strand
CATTACGACGTCCGACGAGCAGGCCGCCAACATCGTAACACTGAAACTGGGCGCGGAAAATCCTACCCATGATGAAAAGCAGGGACTGGTGGGGGAAATCGCCAATACCATCGCCGGTAACGCCACCGACGTTTTCGGAGCGGGCTTTCTCATCTCGGTCCCGGTGGTGATGCACGGACAACCGCGGAATCTGGATCTCATGGCACCCACTTTTTCCATCCCGTTTTCCTGGCGCGATGAGCAAGCGTTTCTGGTGGTGGGCATAGAATAATCCCATTGCAGGCGAAGTGGGCGGCGGGGAACATGGGACGCATAATGTCGGAAGCAACGGAAAAAGAACTCGAAGAACTGAGGGAAGAGTTACGCAACGAGCGGGAAAATCGACAATCCCTCGAAGCCACCATCGAAGAGATGGACGAGATGATCGAATCCATCGCCGAGGAAGCCGAGCGCACGTCGGTTGAGTTATTAAAGACCCGTTCCGAAACCGATACCATTCTCCACTACGTAAACGACGGTCTGTTTCTCCTGGATAAAGAGCTCTGCGTGGAGTCTCAGTATTCTCGCGCGTTCCGCGATATTCTACGACTGCCCGACGAACCGGCCGGCTCTAATATTCTCAAACTTCTGGAAAGCATCGTGCGCGAAGATCTCGTCGCGGGCGCGAAGATCTATCTCAAGCTGCTGATGGACCGCGATAAAGACCCTTCCATGCTGGAGGAACTCAATCCCTTGCGGGACGTGGAAGTTCAGATTACGAGCGCCGACGACGTCGTGCATAAGTTTCTGGACTTTCGCTTTCGTCGAATTATGCAGGCCGGGGACGTCAGCGGCCTTTTGGGCGTGGTCGTGGACGTGACCGAACACATTGAAATGGCCCGCAAGGTGCGCATGGCCGAGAAGCGCGCCAACCAGGACATGAAGCTCATGTTCAACCTGGTCAACGTTCGCCCGTCTCAGTTGAATGATTTCTTCCAGGGCGTGGAGACGGAGCTGGCGGCCATCGAGGCCAGTCTGCAGGCCAATGCGGACCCCGCGCAATTCGCGGATACCCTGGCGCTGGTCTTTCGTTCCATGCACGCCATCAAGGGGTACGCCTCGACCCTGGAGCTGGGGCTTTTCGCCGAACAGGCCCATGAGGCCGAAAACAAAATCCAGGACCTGCAAAATAAGGAACAACTGAGCGGCGCCGACTTCCTGCCGCTGGTGATGGACCTCCACAGCTTGCGCAATTCCTACGCCGATTCGAAGCGCATTATTCAAAACCTGAAATCCTTCTACGCGGAGTTCTCCAATACCGAGGCCGTGGATCCCGGCGCGCAAATCGTAAAGCAACTGGGCGATCTAATCGAGAAGAAATCTCGCGGTGGTTTGCTTATCGCGCAACTCCTGGCCGACGATTTCGACGCGAAGATTATCCCGGACGAAAAACTCGGGGCGTTGCGAAAGATTCTGATCCAGCTGGTGATTAATTCGCTGGTGCACGGCATCGAGGACCGCGACGCGCGTCGCCGACGAAATAAACCGCCCATCGGGATCATCGACCTGCGCAGTCGCGTACTGACGGACGGCGTCGAGGTTACCTATCGCGACGACGGCGGGGGACTGCAGGTGGAGAAAATCAAGAAGCGGGCGCTGGAAATGGAACTGCGAACGGCCGGACAACTGGAGGCCATGGACAGCAATGAGATTTCGCGCCTGATTTTCGAGCGGGGCATGTCCACGCGGGAAGAAGCGGACATGACCTCCGGTCGCGGCATCGGCATGGACATGATCATGGAAGCGGTGCGCTCCATCGGCGGACACATTCGCGTGGTGTCGTCCTTCGGTAAATTTACGGAATTCAGAATTACGATGAGTTGAGGCTAAGACATGCACGGTATTATATTCAGCGAACTCAAGAAGTTCGTTAAGGAAAACATGGGCGCGGAAGGATGGCGCTCGTTGCTCAAAGACGCGTTCAACGACAAGTATCGCATGTACTTGCCCACCAGGCAGTACCCCGACGGGGAACTGGTGACGCTGGTGGATACGGCATCGAAATCGTCGGGAATCGCCATGCCGGACCTGCTGAACGCTTTCGGCGAGTTCATCGCGCCGGCGTTGCTGAATATGTATCGTACTTATGTGCGTCCCGAATGGAAGGCGTTGGATCTGCTGGAAAACACCGAGGAAACCATTCACAAGGTCGTGCGCTTGCGCGAAAAGGACTCCGCGCCGCCGCGCTTGAAGGCGGAACGCAAATCGCCGGACGAGCTGGTCATCTACTACAGCTCCGAGCGCAAACTCTGTCACGTCGCGGCGGGTATCGCTTCCGGGGTGGGCAAGGCGTATCGCGAAAACCTGACCATCGAACAGAAAACATGCATGCATCGCGGGGACGAGCAGTGCGAAATCGTCGTCAAAGCCGCTGAGCAGGAAGCGAAGTAAAGATTCGTAGGAACTATGTGGGCCGCCATCAGACCATGGCTCTTCGCCGGACTGATGTACAGCATACCCTTCCCGGGTTGGTGTGCCTTGCTGGCGGCGATGGGCTATTCCCCGACTCCCACCGGTATTTTCGCCGCGGCGGGGGGAGCCCTGTTTATGAGCCTGCCCGTTTTGGCCTTCGTGGGTCGCCTGGCCCATGTCTTAAATGAGCATGGCCGAAGTCCGGGGCGTAAGACCCTGGCCGCGGCTCAGAAACTGCTTTCGCGATTACCCCCGGTCGTGGCGGGCGTGTTGCTGCTTTCGGGCGCGGGAGCCCCGCTGCTACTTTCGCTGTTTCAATCCGGTTTCACTGCCCGGGAAGCATTGATGATCACGTCGAGCTGGTATTGCGTTCACCTGGCGCTGGGCGTGCCTTTTTTTCTGAAATTGATCCAGGCCCTGGAGTTTCGCGCGCGTGATTTGCCTTTGTCCACGCATTCGCCCGGGCTGCCCATGGGTTTTCGCCTGTTTGCCGCGCCGCTACTGGTCTTTCTGGGGGGCGGCGGCGCCCTTTTGCTTTTATTTTACGGGGCCGCCCCGGGAGTCAGCGAATCTCCGTCGCTTGCGGCCGCGACGGCGATCATGTTTATTGCCCTGGGCGCGGCCGCCGTCAGTACTTATATGAATCAGGCCGTATTGACGCGCTCGATTCTACGCTTGAACGGCGCCCTGGAAAAAGTCGCGCAGGGAACGGAGCTGGAATCGTTACGGATGGAATACCACTTCCGCGATGAAATCGCCTGGAGCGCCCTGAAGTTCAACGACATGATCTCCTTCGTCAAACAGATCGTGACGCGGGTGCGTGGTTCGTCGGACCAGATTCACGGAACGGCCTCGCGGGTAACGCGACACGCCGAGCATTTCATGGAGTCCATGCGCGATACCTCCGTGGCCGTGCGGCAGATCCAGGCCAATGTGGATGAAGTCGCCGCGGCAAACGATGCGACCCTGGACCTGGTGGACACGCAGGCCGGACTGTTGCTCAGCCTGGTGGAGAAAGTACGCGGTATCGAGGGAATCGCCGGTAAGGTTGAGCAGGAATTGAACGACGCGCAAATCGCCGTGAATAATATTCAAATTCAGGGGCGGGGAGGCGAGGAATCGCTGGAGATCATCAGCCGTTCCATGGGCGCCATTCAAGAAAGCACCGCGGCGGTCAGCGACGTGGTTACCATCATCAACGGCATCTCGGACAACATTTCCCTGTTGAGTTTGAACGCCACCATTGAAGCGGCCCGGGCGGGCGAAGCGGGGCGAGGGTTTACCGTCGTCGCCGAACAAATTTCGGAGCTGGCGGAGAGGGCGGCCGCCGGCGTAACGCGCATCAACGAATTAATCGGTCGTAGTACCCAGGAAGTGTCCAGGGGCATGGACAATATCGAAGACGGCACCGGGCGATTGCGTTCCATTATCGCGGGAGTCGATGCCGTGGGGGAACGCGTACGGCGATTCGGCGGCCACGTCACGGAGCAATTGAAGATCAATAAATCCAGTAATAACAGTATTCATAAGATCAGTATTGCCTCCCACGATATTCAATCCGCCATCGTTAAACAGCAGGAAGCCATCGGTGAGATTTCGCGGACGGTAACCGAGGTGGGGGAAAACAACCATGGGATTGTTCGCCACGCCGAGGAAATGGCTTCGCTGGCTTCGGACTCTCGGGAACTCTCCGACAATTTGCGCGCGGAAATGAGTTATTTCAAGTTTTAACGCGAAATTAATAAGATTTGCAAAAAATTATTTGACCATCAACCTTTCGGCCCTTTGTGTGAAGTCAGTTCGTATTATCCGCCGGGATATTCGTGAGCGACTTTTATGGCCGATCAAAGTCTATCCGTACTCATCGTGGAAGACGAACCCGTTTCCGCGCTTCAGACAATGGAGCTGGTAACGACTCATCCCAACCTCGAGCCCGCCGGCATCGCCCGCGACGGCAATCAGGCCATAGAGCTGATTAACAACAACGACTACGACCTGGTTTTCCTGGACATTGGTATCCCGGGTCCGACGGGCCTTGAGTTGTGCATGCGCGTGGAGCACATGCCCTTGACCATCTTTACCACCGCCACGCGCGAACACGCCTTGCAGGCTTTTGAACTGGGCGTCGTGGACTACCTGCTCAAACCCATCGATCAGGACCGCTTTTCAACCGCCGTGGAGCGTGCCCTGGCGCGTTTCGGTAGCGGGGAAGGGACGCAAGCCGGATCGGATGCAATCGGGATCTTCGTGCGCAGCGGGGAAAACAACTACTTCCTGACGTTCGACGAAATCATCTACGTCGAGTCCCGGGGTAAGCAGTCCGTGGTTTTCACGCGTCGCGGAGAAATACTCGCGAAGCACTTGATTCTGGATCTGGAAAAGAAACTTCCCCCCGGCGGCTTCAAGCGCATTCACCGGCGCTTCATCGTAAACATGAAGTATATCTCGTACATTGAGTTCTTCGTCGGCGGCAACCACATCGCCTACATGAAGGATTCCGAGGTTACGACCTTGCCCATTGGGCGGAAGTATCTGCCGAATTTGAAAGAGATGATGCCCGCCTCACCGGGCGCCAAACGCTAAGCCCGGGCGGGCTCGTTTGCGGTCGGTTCTTGAAAGGCCGGAAGAGAGGGCCCGAATCGGCGCTTATTCCATGATGCAGCTGCCGCTGAAGCGAGAGCCGGATTCGATTTGAAGGTCCGGGGTCTTGAGATCCCCCACCAGGCGAGCCGTGCGCAGGATGTCGATCCGCTTGTTGGCGTTGATGTTGCCCCGCAGGTTGCCTTCCACGGTCACCGTGCCGGCTTCGATGTCGGCCTCCACACTGGCGGAGGAGCCGATGATCAGGTGCTCCGCCGTATCAATCTTACCCTTGAAGGTGCCGTTGATTTTCAGGCTTTTTTTGAAGTTCAGTTTGCCTCGAAAGACGATGTCGTCTCCGAGAACCGTATCAATGTTCGAATCCTGCATACTTCTTGGTAATCACCCGGCGAGCCCCGGGGGGTCAAGTCAAATTATGTCGCCGCTCCGACCCCAAAAAAAGGCTCAAAAGACGGCGCGGGCTGTCGTTAAGAAAAGTACATGGAAGGCGGCGAAGATCTAATCAGCGATACAAAACTCCTCTACTTGTGGAAGGTGAAACCTTGCGAGCGGGACGGCTACTATCGCACTTACTACATGGACACGCCCGACGGCGATCACCTGGAAGTGGACTACAACCATTCCCGGGAGATGGTCCAGATCAATCTAACCCTGGAAAGGGAAGGCGGCCGCCAGTACACGGCCATTATCAAGAGCGGGACCATCATTCGAGAGCGGGACGTTACGTCGGCTCGCCCCGTGGATTTGACGTCGCGCCTGGGGGCCTTTCATAAGAATTTCGGCTACCTGCGGGAAGAACCGGTTCTACGCGCCATCGGCGGCAACTACGGCATTCCCGGCCAACCCTTCGCCTTTAAGATCCCGCGCCTCAACATGATGCCGGATTTGAGTCTGCGAAAACTCAATCTCCTGGAGCGACTCCGCAACTACCTGCAAAAAAAGCGCATCGACGAGCAAAAGCCGCGCCCCTTTCTGGAGCGCATCGTCCGCCGCATGCCGGCCGAGATGCTGGACGCGGGCCTGGGCATTCTCGTGGTCTGGGCGTATTTCGCCGGGTTCATTAACATCACCGAGCTGGCGGGCTTTGCCGGATTCCTGGGGCTCTTAACCGGCGCCGTGGACTGGGTATGGCGACAACGCAATCCCTTCCTGCTCAAGGTCGCCGTTCTGCTGGGAGTCAGCGCGGCGGCGGTTTTTCATCAAGTGCAGCTTCGCCTGTGGACCATCTGGATCTAATCCGGCCCTGAATTTTTCCCGGCCGGGCCGGCGGTTTTTCCTTTATTTCCAGGGAGGACCCCCGAGGATAGCGGTATGAACCCTCCCTCCCGAACGCGTACTGCGACAGATGATATCCAGCAGAAGTTCATTACCTTTTCGCTGGGGGAGGAGGACTACGGCATTCCCGTCCTTCAGGTTCTGGAAATCGTGAAAATCGATACCTTGATCAATTTACCGCACTCGCGGGACTATTTTATCGGGCTCATGGATATCCGGGGCACCGTGATACCCATCATTAATCTGAAACGAAAACTGGGCATCCATATCGATTCCACGGACGATAAGAGTGACCGGGCGATCATGATCCACGCGGGCGGCAAGCGCATCGGGTTGGCCGTGGACAAGGTCTCTCACGTACATGATTTTCCGCCGGACAGTATCGACTCCGGACCCACCACCATTCGCAGCGCTTCTAATCGCTTCATCACCGGCGTGGGTAAGATCAAGGACCAGTTCATCATTCTCTTGAATCTTGAGAACCTCTTTACGGCCGAGGAACTGGCCGGTCTTTCCACTCCCGGCTGATTGCAAAAAAACTTTCCGCGATTGGCCTGATAATTATAAAATGTCGTTGACGCCGAAACGGGCGCCGGTACCCTGGCTGCTTCGGAGAGGCGTTAGCTCAGTTGGTAGAGCATCTCCCTTTTAAGGAGGTGGTCCAGGGTTCGAGCCCCTGACGCCTCATCGGAAGCGGTTTTTGAAATCGGCTCCGGCCTCTTTCGAAATCGTGACCGCGGACTTACGTGTCCCGTTCGTCTAGCGGTTAGGACTCTGGATTTTCATTCCAGCAACAGGGGTTCGATTCCCCTACGGGATGTCTACTTCAGCGGCACTCGGGCTTTGCTCCTTTGTCGCTGGGCAGCTCACACAAGAAATTGAGTGAGGGTCCTGAAAACAGAATCGCGCGGGCTTTCCTAACCAGCCCAAACGATTCAAACTCGACTTCGGTCGAAAAAAATAGAAAACCGGTCATCACTTGATGGCCGGTTTTTTTTTGCCGGGCCGCGCGGCGGCGCTTGGGTTGGATCACGCGAGGCGTTTACCTCCTTCGTGATGTGTTACGTTCGTTCGCCGCGGGCGCTGAACGTTCTCCGTGCCGGCGTAGTTCGTCGGTTCGTTAACGTCGACCGTTAGACCCTTGGACCCTTAAACCATTAGACCGTTAACCGCCGCGGGCGCTGGAAGTTGAATTGCGAATGGCAAAGTCAGGTTCGTTATCGTCGATTGTTAACCGTTAGACCGTTCACCCGTTAACCGTTGGACCGTTCACCCGTTAACCGTTCGACCGTTGCCCCGTTAACCGTTCACCCGTTGCACCGTTAGCCGTTCGACCGTCCGCCGTTCACCCGTTGCACCGTTAACCGTTCGACCGTTGCCCCGTTAACCGTTCACCCGTTTCACCGTTAACCGCTCACCGCCCCAGAATCATATCCACGAATCGTCGCCGATCGGCCTTTGATTGGTTCCTGAACGTGCGATACTCCGCGTGACGATCGACCTTGTCTGCGTCAAGGGTGATGCCCCAGAGGGGCCGCGTGCTTGTCGGCAGCATGCTGTAGCGAATGTCGCCCAGGATGTTGGGAAGCTCCGGATGCACCGCCAGGTAGTCGGCGGAGAATTTTCGGAAGCGACGGATGTCGCGGGCCAGAACGCTTTGAGTGGGGATGTGCTTCGCGGTGCGATTCGGGTCGAAGCGGGGCAGGGAACCGCCCTCGTAGTGTTTGATTTTCGCGGCGACGCGAATCGCGTCCACGTGAATCCGGTTCGAGGCGATGTAAACGGTTCGCCAGAGAATAATGTTGCCCAGGGTCGGCTTGACCACCAGGCGCTCCACCGCGTGTCCGCGCCTGGCTGCGATGTCCCGAATCCGGTCGGCGGCGCGCCCCTGCTGAATCGCCGCCATGCCGAGATAAACCAGGCACAAGAGCAGCGCAACGCGCGGCAGGCGCGAGCGACGCGTTAGGAGGGCGGTCACGAATGCAGTCAGCAGGATGACGCTGAACAGGGGATCAACGACGGCGATCAGATTCCAGGCGATGGGTTCCGAGGTGAAGGGCCACAATAAATGCGTCCCGTAGCTGGTGCAAGCGTCCAGAAGACCGGCTCCGGCGTAACCCATGAATGCCAGGAACCAGAGGCGCGCGAAAGTCATGGAACGACGTAGAAATGGAAAAAACAAAACCGCGGCGATGAGCGCGCCCGCGGGTATGAAAACCAGGGCATGGGTAAAATGGCGATGATATTCCAG
>CAZGYS010000259.1:0-8587 GCA_964530305.1 uncultured Leptospiraceae bacterium | reverse complement strand
ATGTACCCCCTGGTGCAGGGCTACGACTCGGTGGTAATGAAGGCCGACGTGGAACTGGGCGGCACGGATCAAAAATTCAATCTACTGGTCGGTCGTGAACTGCAGAACCAATACGGCCAGGAACAACAGGTCATTCTGACGGTACCGCTGCTCGTGGGGCTGGACGGCGTCAAAAAGATGTCCAAGTCCTTCAACAATTACATCGGGATCAATGAAGCCCCTTATGATATGTTCGCCAAGACCATGTCCATCTCCGACGAGATTATGCGGGACTATTTCATTCTGTTGACCGACATTCCCGAGAGCGAGGTCGACGAAATCATCAAGGAACCCTTCGAGGCCAAGAAACGCCTGGGTGCGGCCCTGGTAGATCAATACCATCCCGAAGGCTCCGGCGCCGAAGCACGCAAGCAATGGGAAACGGAGAAAGGCGGCGGAGGCAGTAAGGTTATGGTAATCCCGCCGGGCACGCCTCATTTTGAAGTTAAGGAAGCCATGCCCTGCTCCGTACCCCTGGTGAATATCATCAAGGACGCGGGCCTGGACAAGAGCCTGGGCGCCGTCAAACGCCTGGTGGACGCGGGCGCCGTCAAACTGGGTGAGAACCTGGAAACGGTGACGGACCGGGACCTCAAACTCGATTTCCCCGGAAAATACGCCGTGCGCGTAGGCAAAAAGAAGTACCTGACCATCAGCGGCGGCTGAAGCCGGAATCCAACCAGGGCGCACGGAGGAAGATATGGTAATTTTCGGTCTCAATTTCGCGGGTAAAGTCAAGGCCGTAGCCGATCAGGCCATCAAGACTCGCTTCTTTCATATCTTCTGGATGCCGATTTTGCCGCTGGGTTCCATGTTCATCATGGATGAGGACGGCAACGATGTGCGCGGCCACAAAATCAAAATGAACTTTCTGAGTTTGTTTCTGGCCTATCCGCGCCGCTACCTGGGCCTGGCCTGGGTCGCTTTCACCGCCGGTTTCTTCTTTAACGACTGGCATTTGGAAAGTCTCTATTTCGCGCTGGGATTTTTCGCCGTGTGGGTGGTCTTCATGTTCTTCCTGGGCAAGGCCGGGGACGATGAAAAATACGAACGCATTCTCCTGGGCATGACCACGGGCGTGTTCGCCTATCCCGAATGGCTCCCGAAGAAAACCGTAAAGGACCTGCTTGAAAGCATGGAGGAAGCCTGGAAGGAAGACAATGACGGAGCGGACTGGCGCGGCGCGGCGTCCTCGAAGTTCTCGGGGAAGGATTCCATTCCCCTGCTCTATACTCTTTCGCGTTACGACGCCGTTCTGGAAAAATCGGAAATGAATCGCATGCGCACGAAGGAACTACTGTCCTGGGCGGAGCAGGAATATCCCCGGGAAACCTATCTCAATCTGGATTTTTCTCCCGACCCGGACGAACAGGCCGACGAGCAAGACTGAAACCGCTCGATAATCGCCTGCGGCGATTTCACCCGGACGTTTTCATCAAAAAGGTTTCAGGGAATCCGTATACACCATGGCTCCCTCTCTTCTCAGGGCCGCGGCGGTGTTGCGATTGTTCACGGTATGCACGAAAACGCGGATGCCCAATCGCCGCAGGCGAGCCACCGTGCGGGGATCCAGGCGATATGCCTCGGCCGGCATGGCGATTCCGTGAATATACTTTCGCTCCCGAGCAAAACCCACCACCCGGCGGCGGGCGTCGTCGTCAAAGGCATACAATGAGATGAGCACGTTTCGAAACCCCAGATGGCGCGCCGCGGCGAAGTCCTCGAAGCTGAAGACCTCCGGGATGACCCGGTCAAACAAGTCAGGTTTCCCCAGTAGCGAAATCAAATAAGCCAGGTAGGCCAGTCCCCGTCGGTTGCCGTCCTTAATGTCCGTGATGATTACGGCATCAGGTCGACGCTTGAGCCAGTGCAGGACCCGTCCAAAGTCCGTCTGGGTGAGACCTCTCCACATACGCAGGTTCTTGAACCGATTCATGGTCGGCACTCGCCCCGCGCGCCCGTCGAAGAAGCGCTTGTAGGAATATTGCCAGTCATGAATGGCCACCAGGTGGTCATCCGCGGTCATGTTGCCGTCCAGTTCAAAACAGCGAAAGCCCCGGCGGTAGTTGTGCCGAATCGCCTCCAGGGTATTGGTATACTGTTTGCCCAGGATGTTGCCGCCGGCGTGGGCGATGAAATCGCATCGGCGGGCCTGATTGATGCGGTCCTCGGTCTGGAAGCCCAGTCCGGCCGAGTATCGCCGTTCGTGATCAAAGGCGTAGACCGTATAGTAATAACGTCGCCCCGGTTCAAGTCCGGTATCGCGGTGGACGGTTCCTCGTCCCATATAGACGACCTTGCCGTCCAGCATGGAACGCGGGTAATCGCGTTCGCTTCGGAGCAGGAGCACTCCCGCGAAATCGCGATCCCGGGGATTGGTCCAGGTTATCTCAATATCCCGGCCGAAAACGGTCGCCGCGAAATCCCGCACCGGAGCCGGACCGTTCCCGTTCGGCGCGGCAACGCGGACGACACGCAGGGACGGCAAGCCCCCACCGGAGAGATCATCGCCCCGTAATTCGTCCGGCGCGCAGCCCCAGAAACCGGCGGCGGCAAAAACTAATAATAGAAGCAGGATGCTCCACTGTCGCTTTTTTATATGAGCGCCCATGGAGTATTCATCGAACGATTCTCAAGGAGACATAAGTAAGATTCCGGCCGAGGAATGGCGCCTTTTGCGGCATTCAGGGCTGTTGGAGGCCCGAGGAAGAGCCTGGAGGGCCGTACAAAATGAAACCGGGCGTGGCCCGGCGATGTGAAGAGTTGATAGGTCCGCCGGGGAGAAACTCTCCCCCGCGGACGGACCAGATTCCATGATTTCCGATATTGCGCTACCGCCTTGCGACGTTAATGCTTCGGATTCAGGATTTATACTTTCGGATTGTCTTTGTGACTTACCGCCGAGTGGTTTTCTTCTTGGTGGTTTTCTTTTTAGCCGTTTTCTTCTTGGCGGTTTTCTTTTTGGCCGTTTTTTTCTTGGCGGTTTTCTTTTTAGCCGTCTTCTTCTTGGCCGTCTTCTTCTTGGTAGTCTTCTTCTTTGCTACTTTCTTTTTAGTAACTTTTTTCTTCTTAGCCACTTTCTTCTTGGTTACTTTTTTCTTCGCGACTTTCTTCTTGGTCTTCTTTTTTGCCATAGTCCTTTTTCCTTCTCCTTGAATTTTTCCGCTAAGCCTATTCGGACTCCCGCAAGATCGTCTTCAATCTTTCATTGGGTTGCGTTTCGGTTTCTATTTGTTTCTGTTTTTTATTCTCAAATCTTCTCGGATCAATCAGCGCGGTTTAGAACGCCTTCTGATACAATGATCAATGAATGCTGTTTTTAAAAATTTGCAAAGTCAACGCGAGCAACTCCCTTTTCGGACCGTGCTCTATTTACGCCGTAATTCGGCCCATTGCGCTGTTCAGTTTTTCTTTGTAACGACTCAAGGGAGCTTTCACTTTATAGTCCGGGCTTTGTCATCGAGACTTTTTTCCCTGCTCCAACTTTGTCCCTACCTTGTTCCTGCTTTCTTTTGCCTGCTTGTTCTGATCCGGTTTCTTTTATCCGGTTTCTCTTCTCTGGTTGCTTTGCCGACTGACGCTACTCTTTTCAGTTTTGCGCTACTCTTTTATGATTGTCATGCCTGTTGTAGCTTGTTGCGGTTTGTTCCAGTCGTCCTTGTTTTTTGTTCCGCGTTGCTTATCCGATTCTTAATCCGTTCCAGATTCGTTGTCTTTGAAAGTCGTTTGCCTTTCTCTCTACATACGTTTCGGATTGCATTCAGTCTCTTTTTTTATAACAAGAGCGCGAAGCAAAGCGTTTATACCGTTCTATGATAGAACTATTTTGATAACAATGTTTGAATCAAGCTTTTTTACTTCTGATGTAATTTTTTTCGCGTTTTTATTTTTATGATCGCAAACACGTTTCATGCGCGCATGCAAACTTAAAAATTAAGAAACTCAAGCGCGATCATGTTCGCAATCAAACGTGCTCGATCTCTTTTGCATCGCTTTTGCGAGGCAATGCAACCGGCGATCATGGAAAATTTTTGTTTGTGAAGCGGATCACGCGCTAAACGGCGTTGTTTTTTACAAAGATCGCCGCGTACGAAGGGCAAAACGCGCTGCTCAAACGCATGATTGCGTTGATCACGCGTAAAACGACCAACAACACGCGCGCGATCACGTTGTTTGAAGATGAAATCGCTTTGATCAAAGCATAAACAACGTTGATCGAGTACGAAATCGCAATGAATAACGCAAAGATCGCGTAAAGATCACGCGGATCAAACGCTGTACGACTTCGTACAGACGATGATCGCGCTTATCCTGGACAAAATCGCAGGCAAAGACAACGCGTATGCTTTGAATTTTACCGCTTAACGCATTGATCGATGCAAGATCACGCGCTTGAACAATGAGTTTAGCTTTTGAAGAAGCACATTGCACCGCATTTTGCATTTTTGTAGTGCAATTCAGCGTGCAATGGCGGCGAAAAGACAAAAAAATACCGCGAATTACGTAGATTCGCGGTATTTTTGGCCGGTAGCGACGAGATGTTCTTATTTTTCAGCAAACGCGGCGTCTACCTCTTCGTACGAAGGAGAAAACTCCGGAATGCGTTCTTCAATGGAAGCAGCCATGCGCAACAAAACGTTTTCATTAAAGTGCGCGGCCGTGTACTGCAAACCAATGGGCAAACCTTGTTTGTCCATACCGGCGGGTACATTCAACGCGGGAACGCCGCCGAGGTTGGCGGAGATAGTCAACAAATCGCTTTGATACATTGCCAGCGGGTCATTTGATTTTTCGCCGATGCGGAACGCGGTGGTCGGCGATGTTGGTTGCAGAATCAGGTCTACCTGGTCGAAAAACTCCGAGTATTGATTCTGAATCATCTTGCGCGCAACCTGCGCCGACTTGTAATACGCGTCGTAGTAACCGGATGAAAGCACGAATGTACCCAGCAAGATACGTCGCTTAACCTCCGCACCAAACCCTTCCGTACGGCTCTTTACATACAGTTCCAGCAGATTTTCCGATTCTTCGGCACGTTTCCCGTAACGAATGCCGTCATAACGACTCAAATTACTGGAAGCTTCGGCCGTTGCCAGAATGTAATAGATGGGCGTGACGTATTCCTTGTATTGCGCCTTCAAGGGAACGATCTTCGCGCCCAGTTTTTCAAACTTTGCAGCGGCGTTCTCCGCCGCGGCGATGATCCCTTCCTCGAAGCCTTCCTGACCCTTTTCCGGAATGATTACGCCGATGCGCAGTTTCTTCCATTCAGCATCGCTGAAAGGAGCCGATTCAACGGCCTGTTCCGCGGATTTAGCATTGGACGTGGAATCTCGAAGATCATGTCCCTGAATCGCATCCAGCACCAGGCCCGCGTCGGCCGACGTGCGACTGAAAACGCCGATTTGATCCAAACTGGAGGCAAAAGCGACCAATCCATAGCGAGAAACGCGTCCATAGGTGGGTTTGAGGCCCATTACGCCGCAAAAAGCGGCGGGTTGGCGAATGGAACCACCCGTATCCGAACCAAGGGAAAGCGGCGCCAGTCCGGCCGCAACGGCCACCGCGGAACCGCCCGATGAACCACCGGGGACGCGCTCCTTGTCCCAGGGGTTGCGAGTAATCCCGAACGCGGAGTTTTCAGTGGAAGAACCCATGGCGAATTCATCCATGTTGGTGCGACCGAATAGAATCGCCCCCGCCCCGCGCAGTTTTTCGATGACTCCCGCGTCATAAGGAGAAACGAAATTCTCAAGAATGCGGGACGCGCAGGTGGTGGGCACGCCTTTGGCGCAGATATTATCCTTGATGCTGATGGGAATTCCGTCCAGGGGCCCCAGTTGTTTGCCTTCGGCCCGGCGCGCGTCGGATGCGTCCGCCGCGGCGATGATTTCATCGCGATCTTCCTCCAGACGCAGGAAGGTATTCAAATCCGAAAATTTTCGAGAGCGCTCCAGCAAAGCCTCGGCGATTTCGCGGGCCGAGAACTCCTTGTTGTCGAGGCCTTCCGCCAGTTCGCCGGCGGATTTATGGACCAGTTCTTTACTCATATAAATTGCCTTTTACGATGGATACACAGAGATGAAATAAACAGGAAAGCGCAATGCGCGGGTAAGATTGTTATTCGCTGTCGATAACGCGAGGCACGACGAAGTGTCCCGTTTCCCAGTCAGGCGCGACTTTGGAAATCGCCTCGGAACCCAATCCTTTTGCCGGTTCATCTTCGCGCAGTACATTACGGGTATCGATGGCCGTGTAATAGTCGGCCGAGTCGGCCAGGTTCAAACCTTGAATGGTTTCTACATAGCCCAGGATCTTGTTAAAATCGTCCCGCAGTCCCTGGAGACTTTCGTCCTCGGGATTCAGGCGAGCCAGACTCGCCAGGCTTTTGAATTCTTCCTCGGAAAGCATCCTGTAGGGACTTTGCTCGAAGGGTGCCTCGTCAATCAGAAAATACCGACCATGTAAGACCATTGACGATGCAGGCCGCCGACAAGCCTTTGTCCGCGTGGAGATTCTCATCGGCATGGGCGTTCTGTTTGCGGTACTGCTGCTGGTCTCAGTGCCGTTTCTGCTGCGCGATTCATCGAGTTCCCCGGGCACGGGTGGTTTCGGTGCTCGGATTCGTAGACGGGGCGATGCGAGCGCCTACAATCGCAAGGCTCGCCCCAAACTAACGCGTAAGGAAAGAAAGAAGGTGCTGGGGGGAATTCGCAATCGCGCCGTTACCGGACGATCACGCGTAGTGGAGTCCATTCATACCGCGGAAAGGCGCGGCGCGCCCGAACCGCGCGGATGAAGCTTGAATTAACGACGAAAAATGTTACGCGGTGAATTCTCCAGGTAAGCGTCCAGACTATCCTTGAAGTTCTCAATCTTGTCCTTGTACTGCTGAAACAGGGCAAAAGACAGCGGCAGAATCAACAACGACGTTAGAACGCCGTAGAGCGCGTAAATGCCGATCAAAGCCGCGCGATCCATGAGGATGGCGTCGGTTTGCCGCAGCAGCGATTGCAACATAATCGGGCTCAACGCAAGCAAGACCACGGCGATTCCCAGATGCCAGAAATTGTAGGCGGGCTGCAGAATTCGCTCGAAAACCAGCGTTTTCAGACGTAACGGAACCGGACGCATGGGCATGGTTTGAATGCCTTTCTCAATGGCGCTCATGGCTTCGTATTCCGCCCGGACGGTTGCATTGGACTCCACCGCGGCGCGCGCCTCGGCCGATAGATTCCGATGATCTCGGCGAATTTCCTGAATGATTGCGTCTATGTTGTCCATGGTCTCTTGTCCCTTTATCTCTGTATGTTCCGTCTCTTCTCTCTGTATCCATCCGTATCCATTTCGACGCCGGACGGGTCGACGGCTTACTCGTCGACGGTACCCTTTAGCTTATTGCGCAGGATGCCCTTGCCCCGGTGTATGTATGACTTGATGGTGCCTTCTTTTGTTCCCAGATGCTCGCTGATTTCACGGTAGCTCATTTTTTCATAATAGTACAATAACAGCGGTATGCGATACACGTCGGGCAAGTCCGCCAGTTCTTCCTGAACCAGGCGCTCGGCTTCTTCCCGCGGCAATCGCTCGGCTACGTCTTCCCCGGGATCCGGCACCGAATCAATCATGCCCTCATCCCCGTCCAGGATCCGCAGTCGTTTCTCTTTCTTCAGTTTTGCCAGGCCGAGCCGTAACGCTACCGAGTACAACCAGGTGGAAATTCGCGAGCGTCCCTCGAATTGATCCAGTTTCTGGTATGCCTGCAGGTAAACGTCCTGCGCAAAGTCCAGCGCATCCTCCGTATTATTGTTAAACAGCCGGAGACCCAGGTTGTAAATCATCCCGGCGGTTTCGTCAAAAATCTTCTCGAACTCCTCCCGCTCGTTGCCTGGAGTTAACTTCACTTAACCGATATCCGCTTCAGCGTTCTTCTTGTTTGCGCGTGAACGCGTAAAAAGACAGCAAACCAATGCCGGCGAAAACGGGTATCAGGCCGCCCAGCATCACATAGGAAACGCCTTCCACCAGGTAGAAGAGCAAAGTCATCGGCAATCCCACCAGCGTACTGACGAATCCAATCAGAAGCGTGAGCATTCGGAGCGTTTTAACCGAAGTATAGTGATACTGTTGAGTCCGAATCAGCTCCTTCTTCAGCCTGTAATTCCACAGAAGGAAAAAGAAGAGAATGGCCGCGCCGAAAACGATACCGACCATGGGCACGATGCTGAGAATAATATCCGTGGCACCGTGCTCCTGTGGGACCCCGTTTTTCTCCAGGGCCGTAACCAGCTTTGAAAGCAGCTTCAGGAGCTCCTGTACTTCCTGATCCTTCATAATATATACGAGCCTCCTTTGTGTAATCCGGTTGCAAAATTTTTCAGGCCCACCGGAAGCCCGAAACCCACTCGAAACGCCGTTTTGAGCCCATATAAACCACGATCGGCCGAAATATAACTTGACGAACGCCCATTCACACGCAAAGGCGCGTCTTTAGTTGCCCCGTTGCCCCGTTGCCCCGTTGCCCCGTTGCCCCGTTGCCCCGTTGCCC
>CAZGYS010000258.1:0-8610 GCA_964530305.1 uncultured Leptospiraceae bacterium | reverse complement strand
TACACGACGCTCTTCCGATCGAATCGGAAGAGCGTCGTGTAGGGAAAGAGTGTACGCCTACTACTTCACGGCGGGTCTGCTGTTGAACATTGCCGGCGAACTTGAAATGTCCGAAAACAAGGCCGTCTGGCAAAGGCAAGCCTGCGATTCAGCGGGCTGAATGGTGTTCGAAAACGGGCGTCGCGGTGTTCGTTTCCGGACACTTTCGCGCGAACAGATCGGATCCGGTTCCGTATGAGCTCGCGAATCGCTTCCACGTAGCCGTGTATCGCCCGCGGCGATTGGCATGCTCCTTGCTTCTATGGTTCCATAAAGAGGAACACCATGGAAGAAACAATGCAGGCAATTACTCATCGGAAGTACGGCGCCCCGGAGAGCTTAAGGCTGGAGGATGTGGCGAAACCCGTCCCGCGCGAAAACGAGGTGCTGGTAAAAATTCACGCCACTTCGGCCAATGCCGGCGTTTGGCATATGCTGCGCGCGAAACCGTTCCTGATGCGTTTCGCCTTCGGTCTGCTCAAGCCGAAACATACGATTCTGGGCAACGACATGGCGGGGCGAGTCGAAGCCGCCGGTGCCGGAGTCACGCGCTTTAAGGCGGGCGACGATGTCTTCGGCGATCTCGCGGCCAGCGGGTTCGGTGCTTTCGCCGAGTATGCTTGCGTGCCCGAGGACCAGCTCGTGCTCAAACCGAAGTCCCTGACCTTCGAGGAAGCGGCGGCGGTACCTTCGTCGGCGGTGACCGCGTTGCAGGGTCTGCGGGAAAAAGGAGGTATCCAGTCGGGGCACAAGGTGCTCATAATCGGCGCGGCCGGTGGCGTCGGT
The DNA here is from genome assembly GCA_964530305.1 of uncultured Leptospiraceae bacterium. Lineage (GTDB taxonomy): Bacteria > Spirochaetota > Leptospiria > Leptospirales > Leptonemataceae > CAZGYS01. Next base: position 7,785 of record CAZGYS010000258.1, on the reverse strand, counting down.
TCCTTCGCCGTTCAGATTGCCCGCGCCCTGGGTGCCCGCGTCACGGCCGTCTGCGGAACGGCGAGCATGGACATGGTAGGTGCCATCGGCGCGGATCGGGTCGTCGACTATCGGAAGGAAGACGTTACCCTGGGCGATGAACGCTTCGATGTTATTTTGGACGCGGCCGCCTTTCGTCCGATTTCCGATTATGACCGGGTCTTGAAACCCGAGGGGCGCTACGTCTTCGTCGGCGGGTCCGTATTCCAGATGTTCCGCGCCATGTTCAAGGATTCGTTCCTTATGGCGCAACCCGACATCAAGGACCTCGCGTTCATCGCCGAGTTGCTTGAGGTCGGCAAAATCAAGCCCGTCATCAGCGACCGCTTTGCTCTCCGGGACGCCCCTCAAGCAATTCGCCTGCTTGAAAAAGGCGGTGTCCAGGGCAAGCTCGTCATTGCCGTGCCCGGCTGAACCCCCCCATTCCCATCCGCCGGACGACGAATTCTCGTCGACCGGCGAGATCTCGCCGTTTGCAACTGATCAGTGATCGATTTCCGCACAGCTTTTAGTCCACTAATGTAACATGCATTATAATAGTGCATTTATACAGTTTATTTACTATGCCGAGAATCGCCGTTTCCGGGCGATTCAAGGGCAACCATAGTGAAATCGCCTCCAGGCGAGGATTCCCCCGGGCTTTTACGGGGCAGGGCACGGAAATTGCTTAATTATTCTCTAATAAATGCGGATTCCCATTCGCGTCACAAACAAACAGAGACAACTGAACAGAGAGGAGTGTGTACAAAGGGATGAAAAAAACACAAATAAGAGCAACGATGATAATCATCGTCACCGGTTTGTTCCTGAGCCTCCAGCCCGCGTGGGGCTACTCGACCAGCAAGGTCAAATGGCTCGGTAAGGGGAAATTCGGCGTTGCGGTGGGCGGAGATCTCTCCGTAAACGGCAGCGCGAAAAACGCGAAGTTCGCGGCGGCGGCCAAGCCGTATGTAAAAGGAAAGCTCTTCGGCAAGCAGTTCACCCTGGTGGACATCGACGGAAAGCTGGGCAATTACAACAGCACGGATTGGAACGCAAGCCAGCGGGATCAGAAATTCGACAGTGTAAAGATTAATCAGGTCAAGTACTACATGGCCGTTCGACCTTTCGGCGTCGCCGTTTCTTTCGCGGGTAAATCCCTCAAACCGAAAAAAGGATCCTTCCAGAAGAATATTACTTTGTACTCCTGGCGCAAATATAAGCGCAAGGAAGTATTCAAGACCAATATTCCGGCCGGACCCATCGTAATTCGCGTAAGCGCGGGCGTATTCGGCGCAATCGAATACAAACCCACGTTCTCGATTTACGGACTGGCCGCCATGTCCCTGACTTCGGCACCGAAGGCTTCCATGGGAGCTTTCGCGGAAGGCGCCGTGAACCTGGCCATCTTCAAGGGTGGTATCGGCGCGACGCTGACCTTGATCGAAGGTTGGGGCGGATTGCGATTGGGCGTGGAACCCTTCCCGGGCATCGCCGGTCTCTATCTCGTGGCGGGCGTGGACGTACTCAAGGGTAAGGTCTATGCCTTCGTGGACAGGATATCAATCAAGTGCTGCTTCAAGAAACGCTGGAAGCGAATGCTGAATATTTCCATCTTCGGATGGAGCGGCATGCGTTTGATTGAACAAGCCAATAAAAGCGATGAGTTCAGCATGTTGCCGAATTCCAAAGGTGGATTCGACGTAAACTGGGAGCCCAAAAAGGCCCAGAAAGTCGATCTCTACAAACTCAAACCAGTCTGGAAAAAACGTTATCAGAAAGCGTTGTGGTATAAGGAACTTTACGACTATAACACCCTGGTGACCTATATCCAGAAAAGCCTCTAACCCTTACTCCGGGAGGCCGTTCCCGCGGCTTCCCGGTTTTAGCGCGCGATTCGCGCGAAACGCAATCATATTTATTCCATCGGAGCTGGAGTCATGAAAAAGAAAATCCTGGCCATTGCCGGAGCGGTCGCCGTCGTGCTCGCGGCGGTGCTTGTATTTACGTTAACGGGTAACGAACAAATTCGCAAGTCCGAGAACAGCCTGGGCGATTTAATCGAAAGCGGGGACTTGAAACTTTCCAAACTCGACGACGAACTTTTATCGGATCTATTTTCCTATCGCTTCAAGGCGGGCTCCGCCTATGTCTATGATTTTCGCCGCTCCGTGCGCATTGAATTTCGCAAACAGGAAGTGGCCAACCTGGCTTTCACGGGAGTGCTCACGGCTCACGCGGTCCGCGTCGAGGCCGATAAGCTGGAGCTCGTAATCGACGTACAGTTTCAAACCGCCCGAGGCCTGGAGCAAGACACGTCCGGAAAATCGCAGAAAGACAAGGTGCACACCGTTCTCTTGAAGCTGGACCGCAAGGGCGATACCATCGATATTCTCTACCCGAAAGGTCGGGGAGATGAAGACGACGCGGCCATCATGAACGACATCGTCAGCAAGTGGCTGACCATTCTGCCCGATAACGACGAAATTCAAAAAAGCCGCGCCGAGAAAACGGAAGGCGAATTCGAACGCGTCTTTAATCGCATCGCCGGGGGCGGAGAAGTGGGCCCCATCGCCGTGCGTTCCGAGGACACCCAGGGCCAATACGGCGCTTCATTTACCGCGCGCCAGATCGACGATACGCAAGTGGAGGTCATTAAAAAGAAGATTCGCTATTATAAGAGCGCCGCGCTCATCAAGATCGAGGGCTCCGAGAACAATCACATCTGGGATTCCGCCGCGGGTTACTTCAAGCGCGTCTCCGGCACCGAGTCCTTCTCTTACGGAGACAGCTCCTTCGGCGCGCGCTCGGATCAGATCTATCGCTACGAATTCAAGAACATCATCAAGTCCGCTTATTCCGCCCAGGACCTGGCGTTCTACACCGAGTCCCTGGACTTCTACGACGAAACCGGCACGCGCGGACAACTCAGACAAATGGCCGGCGCCCCAATCAAGACCTGGAAGGAAATCAAGGCCATGCTCGCGGGTATCAAGGCCGGCACGCCCCAGAAAAAGAAAAACAACATCTTTAACTCGCTGGCCGCCTCTCTCAAGAACGACAAGAACATGACGCCCGCCGTCTTGAAGGAAGTTCGCGTCTACAAGGTGGGCACGGAGCAGTATCGCATGCTCATGGGCGCGCTCACCTACGCCGGCACGCCCGAGGCCCAGGACGGTCTGCGGGCCATGTATCGCGGCGGCGAAAACGGCGACCCGGGACGGGACTCGGTCATTCAGGCCTTTACCATGATGGACGAACCCATCACGCGTATTTCCAAACGCTTTCTCACGGACACGTTCAAGAACGCGAATTCACCGGAGCTGCGCGACAACGCCGGTCTGGCGCTGGGATCGTCCCTGCGCAACGGCAAGGGCGACGACGCGGAAACCGAGAAAATCCGCGAAACCCTCATGAACGAATGGCGCAACGCCACGAGCGACGCCCGCAAGGCGCGCGTGCTGGAAATGCTGGGCAACAGCGGCGACGAATACTTCTTCGACCTGATGAAGGAAGTCCACCAGGGTAGCCCGAACCCCCACCTGCGTCGTCTCTCCGTGTACGCCATGCGATTTATCGATACCGAGAAAGTTTCGCGCTACATCCTGGACGTGCCCTTGAAGCACCAGGACGCCGGCGTGCGTAGCGCGGCCATTGAGGCGCTCTCCATGCAGACCTTTCGTAAGTTTTCCTACGAACCCCTGGCGGCCGTCATCAAGAACGAAAAAGCCGCGTCCCTGCGTTTGAAGGCGTCGGAAGTCTTGCTCGGCCAGGAAGATCCGGAAATTCGCACGCGCACCAGAGCGTTGCTGGAAAGCGTGAAGGACAACGCGCCGGCCGAGTTTCGCGACTACATCGAAAAGCTGAATGACAACCAGGCCTGAGGCGGACGCCGGAGCCGGCCCGGTATCCGCCGTGACGGCCCGCTCCCCGGCTCGCGGACCTGGTCGAGGCGTGATCTATTCGGTCACGCTGATCCTGGCTTTTTGCAGCATCGTTTACGAATTGCTTCTGGCGCAAACCCTGGCCTCGGTCATGGGCAACAGTCAGTTACGCTACAACATCACCATCGGTCTGTACATCTTCGCGCTGGGCGCCGGGGCCATGATCTACGAACGCTGGAAACCGGGAGCTTCCATGAGTCGCCTGGTGAACGTGGAAATCGTGCTCTGCCTGGTCGGCGCGTTCAGTCCCCTGTCCATCTTACTGTTCGATACGGGCATGCACTACCTGGCCCACGGTCTGGATATTTCGTATCGCCATGGGGCGATTCAAACCATGATTTATGTTTTCAATCACGGCATGATCATCGCCATCGGCATCCTGTCCGGACTGGAACTGCCGCTACTCATGAACATCTCCGAGCAAAACGAAACGTCCGGAGGCATTCGCGCGCTGGCGGTGGATTACGGCGGCACGCTGGTGGGGGCGGTGGCTTTTCCGTTGTTGATTCTGCCCGCGCTGGGCGTGCTTTTTACCGCGTTTCTCGTGGGTTTGCTCAATGCGATTTGCGCGCTGTGGTTGCTGGCTCATGTCGGGACCGGAACTTCCTGGTCGTCCGACTCTCGCGAAAGCCTTTCGCGCCTGGCGACGGGCCGGGGGCTTCTGTGCGCCTTCGCGGCGATGGCTTTTCTGGTCTTCTTGTTTTACAATGACTCCATCCGCGAATTCACTCTGGAAAACTTTTACTTCAATCTGCCGTCGGTCTACTAGCTTGCGCGAATCCCCCAGGCGTTAGAAAAACTGTTCCGAGCCCGATAGGCCGAACAAGCCCGGACGAAAGACGGAGTTGGCTTTCTTCTTGTCCAGGCGATAGGTGAACGGGTTGCCGGCGATGGAGCGCATGATTTCCGGCGTGAGGATTTTGTAGTTTACACCCATGTCGTGAAAGCGAAAGTCCACGGCCCTTTTTCGAGGACGGGCGAAGATAAAACTCTCGGAAACCTCGTAACCCAGTAACTGGTTGAACCCGGCGCTCCAGAGCGTGCTGAAGATTACGTCATTGAAGCGCAAATGCTCGGCCTTTTCGAACAGGGGAAAGTCGAGGGTAATGAAGCCGTCGGGATTGAGTCTTTCGCGCACGAAACGATAGAACTCCGTGCTGTACAATCGCGCCAGATCATAATTGTAAGGATAGGGGAAATCCACGAAAATCGCGTCGTATTTTTCCCGGCTATTGCGAACGAAATAAAAGGCGTCTTCCAGCAGCAGTTTTACCCGGGGATGCTTAAGTGAGTTTTGATTCAAACCGGCGAAGAGGGGATCGTTCACCGCCAGCCGGCCGACTCGCTCATCGAGCTCCACCTGCGTGATTTTTTCAATGCGATCTCCGTATTTCAACAGCTCCCGCGCCACCATGCCGTCGCCCCCGCCCAGAACCAGCACGCGTCGGGGAACCTTGCGGGTGAGCATGATGGGCACGTGCACCATAGCCTCGTGGTAGTAGGCCTCGTGCAGCGTCTCGAATTGCAGATGCCGATCCAGAAAAAGCGTGTGATGTTCCTTGCCCTTGAATTCCGCGAACATCTCGTACCGGTCGGCGTGGTCCGCGAACTGATTCTTGACCAGGTCGATGTATTGATAACGCGTGCGAATTCGCCGGACGTCCGGTTTACTCGCCAAAAACGCGGGCAAGCCCGTGAGTCCGACGCGATTCTTGTTGGGGAAATTGTAATACAGATTCTTAAGATAGTTGCGATAGAACACCGGGGTAACCAGCAGCACAATCGCCAGAACCCCCGCTCCGACCGTAACGGCCATGGAGCCCGCGCGTCGTGGAATGCTTCCTCGACTCCACAAAAGATAAAGGCAGACGGCCAGGTTCAAGGCCGCGACGACCACCGCCGTGATGAAAACGTCGAGCGCGGGCAATAAATAGAGGGAAAACACCAGCGTTCCCAGCAACGTGCCCAGGTAGTTGGCGGCCAGAACGCGCCCCGAAGGATCCCGGTGGGGAGAATGTTCCTTCATCATTTCGATGAGCACGGGAACCTCGAAACCGGAAAGGATTCCGATGACCAGCGTAATTCCCTGCGCCGCGACAATGGTCGTCATAAGAAAACCATGGTTCCATGCCTGGCTGAAGTTTGCTTCGCCGAAAAAACGATACAGATAAATTCGATAGAGCGTGTGCAGAAAAAATACGGCCAGTACGCACAGACCCCCGCAAATGCTCAGGGCTATTTCCGCCTTGAATAAAAAGCGCGGCAGATTCGTCTTCTTCAGGACCGTAAAGAGATACGCGCCGATGCCCAGGGCCGCCACGTAGATGCCGATGGTTACGGATTGCCAGAGCACATTGTCCGCGGCTACCATGATAATCGTGCGGGTCACCAGCAATTCATAAGAGATGCTGCAGAAGGCCAGCAGGCCGGCCATGGATAAAATCGCCGTGGGTGACGGGACTCGTGCGGCGCTCATGGGACATTGTGGCTTTCTTCGCGAACCGGCGCCAGCGGTTTTTCATGATGTGCACGAAATGTTCACATCGCGCAATAACGGCAATCGCGTCCGCTGGGCTACGCGATGCGATGCACGATTTTCAGAAATTAAACAGGCGCTCTCCATTCCAATCGGGTAAACGGAATTGACCCGCGAAATTTTACGGAGGATTCTCAAGGCGCCCGAAAGGAGAGTCGCGTCATGAGTAAACGAGCACCGTTGAAATCAAGGAAACAAGCTTCGGCAACCGGCCCGGTCATGGCGCGTCGCGGGCCTCCGACGCGCGGCATGTTTTTGCAACCGGAGCTGAAGGTCGGTCCTTCCAATGATCGCTTTGAGCGGGAAGCGGATGCCATGGCCGACAAGATTGTGAATATGAACGGCTCGAGCGCGGCCCCCATGCAAGGCGGCTTACGCCGAAAAGAAAAGGGCTTCACCGGAATGCGGGCGGCGGTACAGCGGCGGGCCATGGGCCAGTTCGGCAACGCAAAACTGGATGATACCGAGGAGGACCAGGAAAGCTTAACGGGCCAAGCCATTCAGGGGAAATTCTTCGACGGTAGGAACACTCAACGCATTTCGCGCATAACAAAACAGGAGCAAGAAGATCGCATCAGTTCGAAGCCCATGTTTATGGTGCAACGTCAGTGTGAAAAGTGCGGAGCTAAGAATGAAAACGAAGAGGGAATACAGCCGAAGTTAATTCAACGTCATGGCGGCAAGGAAGGCTTTACGGCAAGTAAGGAGCTGTCCGATAGCGTAACGAGGGCGAAGTCCGGGGGGCAACCCTTGCCGGAGGGCATACGCGCGAAAATGGAGGAGGGTTTCGATGCGGACTTCAGCGCCGTGCGAATTCACACTGATGCTCAGGCGGCTGCTAACGCGGATTCCATGGGGGCGAGAGCTTTCACGCACCATGAGCACGTCCACTTTAACCATGGCGAATACAATCCGAGCACGAAATCCGGTGAACACTTGCTGGCACATGAACTTACGCATGTAGTCCAGCAGGGAGGCGCCGGCCCCAGGGCCGCGACTATTCAAGCAAAGTCGGGTCATGCGATACAACGCCAGACGGCGAAAAAACCGGATCCTCTTTCCGCCAGGGAGAAGGTATCGCGATTGGTCGATACCATTAAGAATTCGGAACAATACGTCGGTGAAATCCTGGGCGAGGTGTGGGAGCATATCAAGCAACACTGGCCTCACATTCGCATGTTTCAGCAATTCGTATGCTATATTATCCAAACCTACTGACTTGTTGTTTTCACAATTTCGCAAAACATCGTCAAGCTCAGATCTTGATATGTCACAATTGAAACCACT